>PUMG01000138.1 GCA_003551265.1 Halovenus sp. | reverse complement strand
CATCGACGCTATCGTCAGCGCCATCGGCGTCGTCTGCATCGTCACCGAGACAGCCAGCAACCGCCACGACCGCACCTGTTCCAAGCGCTGTCAGTACCTTGCGTCGCTTCATTACCACGTGATACTATCCAGTGGTACATAAGCGGCTTGGTCGAGAGGACAGTCCGTTACATCTTTGGTGTAACGTAACGTGGTTTATCGTAACGATGAAAACGGTCACAACACGAATTCCCGAAGACGATGAAAAGGCGTTGTCAGAACTCGAAGAAGAGATGACTGCAGACCGCTCTGAGGTCCTTCGCCGTCTCATTCGGGATGGGCTCAAAGACTGGAAAAGAGAGAAGGCGCTCGATCAGCTTCGAAAACACGAGATAACCCTCCGTCGTGCGGCTGAAACAGCCGATACAACGTATGTTGAAATGCTGTCACTTGCGGCAGACGAAGGCATCGACATCGGATACACAACGGACGAACTCGAACGTGACCTCGGGCAAATTTGATGGTTGTTGTCGATTCATCTGCGCTGATTCCATTCGCCCGGGTTGGTCGTCTCGATCTTATTTCGGCAACCTTCGACGAGATACGAACAACAGAATTAGTTCGAGACGAGATTCTCATCGAGGGGAAACGAGGAACCGCATCGCTCAAATCATTTCTGGAGACTGTTCCAGTTCATGAGATACACCCGGAAGCGGGGGAGGTCGCATCGTTGGAAGGGGTTGCAGTGGCTGATGCATCAGTGATATTACTGGCGGAGGAGAGAGACGAGATTCTTCTTGCCAATGACAAAGCTCTCATAACAGTTGCCCGGAGTCACGGCGTCAAGTGCTGGTGGGTGACAACGTTGTTGCTCAAGTGTACCAAAGAAGGAGAATTGACTTCCACAGAAACAAATGATGTGCTGTATAACCTCATCGACTCGGGAATGAATCTCCATCCGAAAGTGTACTCCCAGGTACAACAGAAGCTTCGAGAACTTGGAGAGTAGTCCTGAACCCCTGTTTCACAGTGTGCCAGACAGTCGCTCGAACTGCTCGGGGTCGTGGCCGTAGAGGACGGTCGCATCGGTTCGTCGCTCGCGGTCTTCGAGTGTGCGCTTGCTCGCTGCCCACGCACGCGAGTCGTAGACGAGACTCGACCCCATCTCTCTGTCCTGTTCGTAGTTCGCTGCAAGGAAGGCCTCGTCTCCAGCAATCAGGAGGTCTGTTCCCTCACGTTCGAGGTGCGCGCCGAGGAGACCGGGTGTGTGTCCAGGCAGGTGCAACAGTTCGAATCCCGGCAGAAGCTGACGGTCGCCGTCGACGACCTGCCAGTTCAGGTCGTGGTCGAAGTCCGAGGCGAGATAAGCGATGTCACCGGCGGTCGTCTTCGCACTGAGGTAGGCGTGTTCGAGTTCCCGACGGTGGACGTACACCGGCACGTCGGTTCCATCGAAGTGAGCAAGTCCGCCGGCGTGGTCGAGGTGGAGATGTGACTGGACGACGATGTCGATGTCGTCGACGGTGTAGCCGGCCTCCGCAAGTGCTGTGTCGAGGTCACGTTCGTCAGCATCGACGTGTCCGAACGCCTCGAACAGCGGCGCGGGCCAGACCGACGCCGCCTCCGGGTCAGACCCTGTGTCCCAGAGAACGACCCCGTCCGGATGGTCGACGACGAGGTTCCAGACCGCAAACTCCTCGTACCGGAGTTCCGGCGAGGGAGCACTCTGTGTCGCGACAACCTCGCCATCGAGTGCGAAGTTCAGGTCCGCACGAATCGTGCCTCTATCGAGCAGGTGGAGTTCCATACTCCTGTTTTGGCTGCCAGCGTTGTAGCGCTGGCGGTCGCTCCAGAGTGCGCTCGACTGCAAGGGAGACGGTCACTCGACAGTGTCCGAATCACGGCCGAACCGACGAGCGAGCAGATACGCACCGGCACCGATTCCGGCGAGCGCACCCGGAACGCCGAAGCCAGGTCCGTCGTCGTCTGCCTCGTCGCTGTCGTCCTCCGGTTGGTCGTCCGCTCCTGCCGAGTCGTCATCGTCAGCAGACTCTCCGTCGTCATCATCTCCTTCACCCTCGACTTCGAGCGTCCCTTCGACGGTGTCGTCGTCTGTCCGGACGAAGAACGTATGCGTACCGGGAGGGATGTCCGCCACCGCCAGGTCTTCGAAGCTCACCTGTGCCTGCTCTCCCGCATCGAGCGTCTGCTCGACCGCCTCGAACGGTTCGGGGTCGACGGTTTCGTCCGGGCTCTCGAACCCTTCGGCATCGACGAACAGTCCCACTGTCTGTGTCCCCTCCCACTCGCTGGTGTTCTCGACCTCCGCCTCGATGTCGAACGGTTCGGTCTCACTCACGCGTATCTCTGTCGGTGAGACGTCGAGAATCTCGAACCGTGACTGGGCCCGAACCTGCGGAACCGGCACACCCTCGGGATGTGCGCGCCAGTCCTGCTCGAAGTCGAGGTCGGAGAGATGCTCGGGCGCGCTCTCTCCCAGAAACTGGTCGTAATCGAGACCGACGACGCTCTCCTCTTCGACGGTCACCTCACCGTCTCCGCTCTCGGTCCGTCCGAACGGCTCTGCAACGGTGTCGTCGCTGTTCCAGTACGTCCGCCTCACCTCGGCGCGCTCGCCGTCACCCATGAACTCCCAGCCCAGAACACCGACGAGTGCACCAGCGTCCGAGTCACCCTCGACCGCTCCGACAGTGAACGAGTCACTGAGCAGTCCACCGGTTCTGTTCTGGCCGATGAGTCCACCTGCCTCCTCTTCGCCTGTGACGTCGCCGAGTGCAGAGCAGACGACCACGTCGCCGTAGTTTTCGCCAACGAGTCCGCCGAGTCGTCGCTCGCCGCTGATTTCGCCTTCAGCGGTGACTCCCCGAATCGTTCCCCAGCTTTCACCGACTGCGCCCCCAACAGACAGGTCTCCAGTGACGTCTCCCGTCGAGATACTGGCGAGAACCTCCTCGTTCGTATCTCCGACGAGTCCGCCGACGCGTGTCTCCCCCGAGACGTCTCCGTGTGCGCTGGCATCCTCCACTTTGCCGCTGCTCTGGCCGGCGATTCCGCCGACGTTCGTCGACCCGTTCACCGCTCCACTTGCAGTCACCTCACTCACCTCCCCCAGGTTCGTGCCGACGAGTCCGCCGACGTTGTCCTCTCCCGTCACGTCGACGTCGGCCGTACAGTCGAAGAGCCGGAAGCCGTTGATTCCACAGAGACCGCCCGTGTCGTCGCTTCCGGTCACGTCACCCTCGACGTTGACCTCGGCGATAACCCCGGTGTTCGAGCCGACGGCGACACCGGCAATTTCACTCGTTACCGCTGCATCGGTGATGGAAAAGTCGATGAGCAATCCCTGGTTGATGAGTACCAACCCGGCACCGGGCTCCTCAGGCCGGTCGATTGTCAATCCCGTTATCTCGTATCCCCTCCCGACGAGCGTCCCGGCGAACTGGGGAATGTCCGACTCCTCTGGCGGGTCTCCGGGACTCTCTGGTGGGTCGTCGTCGGGGTCTTCTGGTGGGTCTTCGAGGTCGTCGTCGGCCTCGTCTTCGACACCGCCGAAAATCGGGTCGAACCCCCTCCCGTCGTTCCAGTTCGCAGTCGGTGACGCGTCGATGTCGGCCCCGAGTTCGTAGTTCGCGGTCACGTCCCCGTTCATCGCCTGCAACTCGACCACGTCTGTGATGATGTACGGGTCGGTGTCGGAGCCGTCACCGTCCATCGAATCGAGTATCTCGTCGTAGTCGTCGGGGTCCGGTGCCTCCTCGACCGTTCGTGTTGCTGCTGCGCTGGCGTCTGTCGGGGACGTTCCAACCGTCGTCAGGGCTGTCGCTCCGAGAACGCCTGCGCCGGTTGCCTGTAACAGCTGTCGCCGACCGAGTTCGTATTCAGGGCCGCTCATTGTTTCGATTACTTGCGTGTGGGTTGTCGTCCCGTATCTGTTTTGTGTCTGGCGCTGGCTCGCAGTCGGTGTATCGCTCACTCGCGCTCACTGAGTAACTCGCCGGACGCCGTCTTCCTCGTCTCCTTGCGGTCGTGGTGGCTGTCGACCTCGTTGCTTTCAGTGTCGAGGTTCGCAATCGCCCGTTCGATGCTCTGCTCGTCTGCGGGGTCGACGTCTTCGGTCTCCAGGGGCGCGTCGAGTCGACGCTCCAGTTCGGTCTCGTCGATTTCGCCACGGGCGTATCGCGCCCGGAGTTCTTCCAGTGGGTCGGTCGACGACTCCGTTTCCCTCTTCTCGTTGAGTCGTTCGCGAACGCGTTCTTGAACGAACTGTTCGACCTCGTCGTCCACCTCCGACTCCACACTGTTGCCTGCAAGTATGGCCGACAGAGGAGTGAGAAAAAGCCAGCCGACGACGAAGACGACCAGCGCGGCAGACAGGCTGACGAACGCCGCTGCGAGAATCCCGAGCGGCAGCGTCGCGACGGCAAACACCGCGGTCAGCTGCCCCATGAGAGTCTTGTACCGGCTGTTCCGGTTCCGGGGAGACATACGCTCGAATTTTACACCCACTGACAAAAACTGTTCGACTCACAGAATGGTGCCGTGTTTCTTCTCGGGCAGGTCCTTCTCGACAGTCTCGTAGAACTCGAAGCGGGCCGCCAGTTCGTCTCGCAGGGTGCTGGGTGGTACAATCTCGTCGATGACGACCTCGCTGGCCATCCGGTGAACGTCGATATCCTCGCGGTACTCCTCGCGGAGTCGCTGTTCGGTCTCTGCTCGCTCGTCCGGGTCGTCGATAGCCGCGAGTTTGTTGGCGTACACCGCGTTGATCGCCGCTTCGGGGCCCATGATGGCGATCTCCCCCGAGGGGAGTGCAATCGTCGACTCGGGACGGTATGCGGGACCAGCCATCGCGTAGATACCCGCTCCGTACGCCTTTCGAACCACGACCGACTGCGTTGGAACCGTCGCCGAGGACGTCGCATAGATCATCTTCTTGCCCATCTCGAGGATGCCCTCCTGTTCGACCTGTGAGCCAGCCATGAACCCGGGCGTGTCACAGAGATACAGCAGGGGGATGTTGTAGGCGTCTGCAGTCCAGATGAACTGGGCGGCCTTCTCGGCGGAGTCGGGGAAGATTGCACCCGCCCGCTGTGCTGGCTGGTTGGCGATAATCGCGATGGGTCTGCCGTCGATTCGCGCGAACGCCGTGATGATCTCCGCGCCGTACTGCGGACGGATTTCGAGCACCGAATCCTCGTCGACCACGCGCTCGATGAGGTGGTGCATGTCGTACCCGCGGTTGGGGTCCTGTGGGATGAGACCGTCTATCCCCTCGGGCGAGTACGCAGGCGCTCGGCCGCTCGTTCGTGGGGGCTGGTGGTCGCTGTTCGACGGCAGATACGAGATGAGCTTCGAGACGAGGTCGCGGGCGTGTTCTTCGTCCTCGGCAATCAGGTCGGCGCTTCCCGAGTGCGTCGCGTGCATCTCCGCGCCGCCGAGGTCCTGCATATCTATCTTCTCGCCGGTGACCATCTCGACCATCCGCGGCGAGGCAATCGCCATCGCGCTCACGTCGCGCACCATGATGGTGAAATCTGCGAACACCGGGGTGTACGCCGCCCCCGCGATACACGGCCCGTAGAGGACACATATCTGTGGAACTCGACCCGAGAGCATCGAGTGGTTGTAGTAGTACTTGCCGATGCCCTCGCGGTTGGCGAAAAACCCACGCTGCTGGTCGATTCGTCCACCCGAGGAGTCCATCAGATACAGCACGGGCTTGCCGGTTTCGAGCGCGCGCTGTTGCATCCGCAGGAACTTCTCGACGCCTTTGGCGGCCATCGACCCGGCTTTGACCGAGAAGTCGTTCGCCATGAAGTGAACGTCTCTGCCCTCGAACTCCGCTGCACCCGTCAACAGCCCGTCCGCGGGAAGGCGGTCGTCGGCGTCGAACTCGGCGAACTTGCCGTCCTCGAACCTGATGCCGTCCTCGCCAAACCAGAGGTCGAGACGGTCACGGACGAACAGTTTGCCCTGCTCGGACAGCCGTTCGACGTACTTCTCGGGACCACCCCGTTCGATGTCGGCAATCTCCTCCCACAGCTTCTGTTCGCGCTCGGTCGGACCGAGGTCTTCTGGCTGTGGCTGGCGCTCGGGCACACCACCGCTGACGGTGCCCTTCGGCTCTCGTTCGTGTGTAACCGTCAACAGCGGGTCCTCACTTCCCTCGCGATACACCTCGACATCGTCTGCGAAGCGCTCTGCCAGCGCCGCCGCGATGGCGTTCGCCGCTTCCTCGCTCGTTCCGTCCTGTATGCGTATTTTCATCCTATCACTTCCGTATCCACTCATTCGAGGACGACCAGCACGTCGCCCATGTCGACAGACTGCCCTTCTGTCACTTGCACTTCGCTGACGGTGCCACTCGTCTGTGCGAGTATGTCGTTCTCCATCTTCATCGCCTCCAGCACGCAGACGACATCTCCCGCCTCGACCGTCTCGCCCGGTTCCACTGGAACGGTGATGACCGTCCCCTGCATCTCCGCGACGAGTGCACCCTCGACACCACCCGCGCTCGCGCCGTCACCCGTGTCGCTTCCCTCACCATCTACCGAGAGCCCTTCCTCGATGGTGACGGTGTACCGCCGGTCATCGACCTCGACGGCGATGTCTCGCGTGGGTGAACGGTCTCCGGAAACAAGTTCGACGTCGCCCGCCCAGCGCTCGACTGCGTCGGCGAGGTCCGCCTCGGTGATTGACTCGTCGAGGTACTTCGTGGTGTGTTCACCAGCGAGAAACGCCTCGTCTGTGAGCATCAGTCGGTGAAACGGAATCGTGGTGTGGACGCCGTCGACGTCGAAGTGACGAAGCGCACGCTTTGCGCGCTCGATACAGCGCTGGCGGTCGGCGGCCGTGACGATAAGCTTGGCAACCATCGAGTCGTAATCACCAGCTATCGTCTTCCCCTGTGCAATCGCGTCGTCTATCCGCACCCCGATGCTTCCGGGCGGGTCGTAGGTCACGAGCTTCCCCGGCGTCGGAGAGAATCCCTGTCCCGGATTCTCCGCGTTGATGCGGAACTCCATCGAGTGCCCAGCAAACTCGATGTCCTCCTGTGTGTAGGGCAGGGGTTCGCCTGCGGCCACGCGAATCTGTTCACGGACGATGTCGATTCCCGTCACCTCCTCGGTGACGGTATGTTCGACCTGAATCCGGGTGTTGACCTCCATGAAGTAGAACTCGCCGTCTTCGACGAGGAACTCGACCGTCCCGGCGTTCGTATACCCCGCCTCACGGACACCCCGACGTGCTGCGTTGCCGATTCGCTCGCGCAACTCGGCGTCGAGCATCGGACTGGGTGCTTCCTCGATGACTTTCTGATGACGGCGCTGGAGCGAACAGTCGCGCTCGCCGAGGTGCAAGACGGTGTCGTGGTGGTCGGCAAGAATCTGTACCTCGATGTGTTTCGGCGCTTCGAGATACTTCTCGACGTACACGGACGGGTTGTCGAAGTACGCCTCTCCCTCGCGCCTGGCGGTTTCGAGCGCATCGTCGACCTCGTCGGGACCCGCGACAATCTGCATCCCGCGCCCACCGCCACCACCTTCGGCTTTGATGGCGACCGGATAGCCATACTCCGTGCCGATATCGCGGACCTCCTCGGCGGAGTCGACGGGTTCGACCGTCCCGGGGACGACCGGAACCTCCGCCTCCTGCATGATCTGTCTCGCGTTCGTCTTCTCGCCCAGCGACTCCATCGCCTCACTCGGTGGGCCGACCCAGGTCAGTCCATCAGTCTCTTCGATGCGTGCGGCGAACTCGGCGTTCTCGGCCAGGAAGCCGTAGCCCGGATGAATGGCGTCTGCGCCAGCGTCGACCGCCGTCTCGACGATAGTCTCCTGGTCGAGATAGGACTCGCTCGCCGGTGCAGGGCCGACGTTGTACGCCTCGTCAGCGTAGTCGACGTGTCCGCTGTTGCGGTCGGCGTCGCTGTAGATTGCCACTGTTTCGATGCCCAGTTCCTCGCAGGCGGCCATGACGCGAACCGCGATCTCTCCCCGGTTCGCAACGAGTAGTTTCTCGAACATGGGTCAGTACGACCGTGGGAAGCCAATCTCGTGGGCGATGTGGTTGTACGCCATCTGCTGGGTGACCGGTGCGAGACGCGTCAGGTTCACCTCGCGCCACCACCGTTCGAGGTCGTACTCTTTGGCGTAGCCCCAGCCACCGAACGCCTGCATCGACTGCTTGACCGCCTCGATGCCTGCCTCGACGGCAACCGCCTTGGCGACGTTCGTCTCGTAGCCACAGTCTTCACCCTGGTCGTACAGCCAGGCCGCCTTCTGGCGCATCAGCGCTGCGGTCTCCATCTGTGCGTACGCTTTCGTAATCGGGAACGAGACCGCCTGATGCGTCCCGATTGGGGCGTCGAACACCTCCCGTTCGTTGGCGTAGTCGATTGCAGTGTGAGCGGCCAGCTTTCCGATGCCAGTCGCCGCTGCCGAGAACCCGATTCGTTCAGGGTTCAGTGTATCCACGAGCGCCCACCAGCCCGCATCCTCCTCCCCGAGCAGGTTCTCCTCGGGAACGCGAACATCGTCGAAGAACACCTCACACGATTTGGAGTAGTTGATGGCGTGCTTCGGAATGGGGGAGACGTCGATACCTGGGTCGTCCATGTCGAGAATGAACAGACTGATTCCCTCGGTTGCTTTCTCTGCTTTCTCACGAGGGGTGGTTCGTGAGACCAGAATCATGTTGTCCGCGCGGTCGGAGTACGTGATCCACGCCTTCTCGCCGTTGATGACGTACTCGTCACCGTCCTTCTCTGCGTGTGTCCCGACGTTGAGCGTGTTCGTCCCCGCTTTCGCCTCCGTGATGCCGATAGAGAAGTTGCGTTTGCCGCGGGCGATGTCCGGGAGGTACGTCTCTTTCTGTTTTTCAGTTCCGTGTTTATTTATTCCGACGGCAGCCATGCCAGCAGTCAACACGAGATACCAGGTGCCAGCCATGCCACAGCCTTCGGCACACAGCGTCTCCATGGCGATGCCCATCTCCTGCATCCCCATCCCGGCACCCTCGTACTCCTCCGGAATCAACAGCCCGTGGAAATCTGCGGCGGCGAGTTCGTCCCAGAACCCCTCGGCGAACTCCCCCTGTTCTTCTTTCTCGCGCCAGTACGCTGGCCCGTACTGGTCGGCAATCTTTGCCGCGGTCGACCGAATCAACGAGTGTGTCGGGTCATCACTGAAATTCATGGCTTCGATGGTGCAATATGACGGTGTAGCCGCCTTATTAGTTGCTATCTGCCCAGTATGCCTCGACTGCCGCTGGAAAACTCCAGGTCGAGTGATGTATCGAACAGGGTTTCGAGTCCGTCTGCGACTGCGGGTGCGAACGTTCCATCCGGAGCCACACAGACAGGTGCATCGGCCGCCGCCGTCACCTCGCTCTCTGGTATCGGTATCCCTTCCGAGAGCAGCCCAGTGTCTCGGTTTCTGAACACAACATCCTCGGAGACGCCGATGTCGGCCAGTCGACCACGAGCCAGCGCAAGCGCGTCGTTTCCTCGCGGCGTGTCCTCGGTCACCAGCACCGTCTGGTCGGCCGCGTCCACTGCTGCAACTGCCTGATTACTGGCGATGGGTGGTGTGTCGACGAACACGACATTGTTCGAAAGCGACGCAGCAGCGAGTTCGTCCTCGAACCGTTTCGCCGCCGGCGGTGTCTGTGCGCGTGCGAGACGCTCGAACGGAGCGCGTACCGGAACGAGCGTGAGACGACCCGGCAGTTCGAGTGAGAGGTCGTAGAGCACACTTCCAAGCGAGACCTCGCCGGCCACGAGTCTCGTCACGTCAGCGTCGACCGGTTCGTCGACGTACGACCGGAGTCCCTGCGTCGCGAACGCCGCGTCGAAAATGGTGACATCGTGTCCTGCACGGGCGAGTGTTGCCCCACACTCGACCGTCAACCGGGTTGTGCCAACCCCACCAGCAGCACCGACAACTGCCACGATTCGTGTCATACGTCGTGATTGTCAGTCCTTGCTATAAAAATCCGCGCAATCCTGGTGGCGGGATGGGTTATACCGGCCGGCGGTATCTATGAGAGAGTCGCGGCCAGTCCGTGCCGTGTGAGAACTATCACTCGTTCCGTCGACCGGTATAGCTTTATCGTCTCTTGGTTTCTCGTGGGCGGGACATCACGGATGATCCATAGTCACGGGTTTTAGTTTCTGGAACGAAACGAGATACCGAAGATAAGAGGGCACGAAGAGTCGGACGGCTGTCCGACGATGAGTGTCCGGACAAAACCAGCCATCTGCTCAGAGGCAGACACGTGAGAATCCGCCAGGATTTGCTCCCGTCAGTCTCAGGCGAATGCGTTCAGCATCAGGACGAACGTCCCGAGCAGTGCGCTGAAGGCGATGACCGTCTTGGGGTCGATGACCGGACCTTTGTTCTTCTCGGCATCGAAGTACCGGACGAGGCCGGCACTCGACATCAGGCCCGAACCGCTCTGTTGTGAACTCATGAGGTGTACATCGACCGTCGGCACTCCTAAAGCTTTCGACCACCGACGAGCGAACGTTTAAACCGGGAGACACCCCAAAGAGTCGGTAATGGACGTTGCGGAGATTCCGGGAGTGCCCGAGTGGCTCCCGTCGACGCTCGAAGACGAAGGTATCGAGTCGCTGTATCCACCGCAGGCCGAGGCAGTCGAACGCGGCGTGACCGAGGGTGAGAACCTCGTCGCCGCGATTCCGACCGCGAGCGGCAAGACGCTCGTCGCCACGCTGGCGATGCTGTCGAGTGTCGCCGGACCCGACCGCAGTGGGAAAGCGCTCTATATTGTCCCGTTGCGGGCGCTGGCGAGCGAGAAACACGAGGAGTTCGCCCAGTTCGAGACGAACGGACTCAGTGTGGGCGTCTCCACCGGAAACTACGAGTCCGACGGCGGCTGGCTCGCTGGCAAGGACATCATCGTCGCCACGAGCGAGAAGGTCGACTCGCTCGTCCGCAACGACGCACCCTGGCTTGAGGACCTCTCGTGTGTCGTCGCTGACGAGGTCCACCTCGTCGACGACGGCAACCGTGGGCCGACACTCGAAGTGACGCTCGCCAAACTCCGGTCACTGAACCCGGCGCTGCAGACGGTGGCGCTGTCTGCGACCATCGGCAACGCTGCCGAACTCGCCGAATGGCTCGACGCCCAACTCGTCGACTCCTCCTGGCGACCCATCGACCTCAAAAAAGGCGTCCACTTCGGGGACGCACTCCACCTCGAAGACGGCTCACAGAGCCGTGTCCCCGTCCAGACCGGTGAGGACCAACCTGCAGCAATCGTCAGAGAGACCCTCGACGAGGGCGGGTCGACGCTCGTGTTCGTCAATTCCCGGCGCAACGCCGAGTCCGCCGCCCGACGCCTCACGACAACCACCGAACGGTTTCTCTCGGTGGACGAACAGTCCGACCTCGCAGAGATTGCTGTCGAGATTCGAGACGTGAGCGACACCGACACGAGCGACGACCTCGCTGCTGCCGTCGAGAGAGGAGCCGCGTTTCATCACGCAGGGCTCTCGCGCGAGCACCGCAAACTCGTCGAGGATGCCTTTCGTGACAGACTCGTGAAGGTCGTCTGTGCAACCCCGACGCTCGCGGCCGGTGTCAACACACCCTCTCGGCGAGTGGTCGTCCGCGACTGGCGGCGCTACGACGGCTCCGCCGGAGGGATGATGCCGCTGTCGGTGCTCGAAGTTCACCAGATGATGGGTCGTGCCGGAAGACCAGGCAGAGACCCCTACGGCGAGGCTGCGCTCGTCGCAAAGAGCCACGACGAACTCGACGAACTGTTCGAGCGGTACGTCTGGGGGGAACCCGAACCGGTTCGTTCGAAACTCGCCGCCGAACCGGCGTTGCGGACACACATTCTCGCAACCGTCGCTTCACGCTTTGCCAACTCCCGGTCGGGACTGCTCGAGTTCCTCGAAAGCACGCTCTACGCCCAGCAGACGACCGAACGGGGTCGTCTCGAAACGGTCGTCGACGACGTCATCGAGTACCTCGCCGTGAACGGGTTTCTCGAAGGTGACGGGACAGACCTGACGGCGACGGGTCTCGGCCACACCGTCTCCCGGCTGTATCTCGACCCCATGAGCGCGGCCGAGATTCTCCACGGACTCGAAGACACTACTGGTGTGAGCGGCGAGCAGGCGCAACCGACGGCGCTTGGACTGTACCACCTGGTGAGTCGGACACCGGATATGTACGAACTCTACCTGCGCTCGGGTGAGGATGAGGAGTACACGATGTTGGCCTACGAGCGCGAGTCCGAGTTCCTGGGCACACCGCCGTCAGAGTTCGAGGAGGAGCGCTTCGAGGACTGGCTGTCGGCACTGAAGACCGCCCGACTGCTCGAAGACTGGGCGAGCGAACTCGACGAGAACGAGATAACCGAGCGATACGGCGTGGGACCGGGCGACATCCGGGGGAAAGTCGACACCGCACAGTGGTTACTCGGTGCGGCAGAGTCTCTCGCCGTCGAACGCGGTCTCGGCGTCGGGTCGGCGATTCGAGAGGCACGCATCCGCGTCGAACACGGCGTCCAGCCCGAGTTGATAGACCTCGCTGGCGTTCGCGGTGTGGGTCGAAAGCGTGCCCGCCGGCTATTCGAGGCTGGCATCGAGAGCCGAGCGGCCCTGCGAGAAGCCGACAAATCAGTCGTGCTTGCTGCGCTTCGGGGCCGCCGAAAAACCGCTGAGAACATCCTCGAAAACGCAGGTCATCGCGACCCCTCGATGGCGAACGTCGACCCTGATAGCGAGGTCAGCCTCTCCGATGGTGACGTTACTGTCTCCGATGGTGCTGGCGACTCTGACGACAACCAGGCGAACCTCGGTGATTTCTGATGCACCTCGTCGAAGGAGTCGCACACGTCGAGTCTGTCGAGGCGTTCGTCGAGGAACTGGAGCGAGTTGCCACCACGCACGATGCGACCGTTCAGGCGTTCGACGCACGGTACGTCGTCGACCGAGAACACCTCGAACGAGCGGTCGAACTCGCAACACGCGAGCGAGAGCGAGGCGAGGCAATCGTCCGTGACGAAGGGGTCGAGGTACTCCTCTACGCCGCTGGACGGCGACAGATACACCGGGCGCTGGAGATGGGGATCTCCGAAGGTGCGTGTCCCGTAGTCGTCGTGGTTGTCGGGGGAGACGAGCGAGCGGCCGTCGCCGCAGTCGAGAACCTGCTCGACCAGAAGGAAACGCTCGGCGAGTGCGACTCCGAGCGGGTTCGGTCGTTTTTCGAGGTCAGCGACCGAGAGCTGGAGGCGACCGCAGGCACACTCGCGGATGTCGTTCACGAACGAGTGGCGATGCTCGTCGTTGAGCGGTGAACCGGTCCGTGCCACCCGTCTCACCACGGCGTTCGACGGAGCGAGAGCACCGAAATGAACAGCAAGGCAGCGACCAGCAGCGCAAGGAGTACTGTCACTGGTTGTCCGCCGGGACCACCGACGAACAGCGCCACACCGACAGTTCCGAACAGCGTGAGAATCGTGAGCGACGTTCCGAGGTGGGACAGTTCGGCGCTGGTCGTGGTGCCCGCCGAGCCGACCTGGGAGCCCAGTGCAATCGCGTAGTGACCAGCGTCGTACACCAGCATCGTTGCGATGGTGGCGATGACAACCGGTATGACGGGTCCGCCGAGGACGCCTGCAAGCAGGACGCTTCCGAAGCACAGAGAGCCAGCGAAGGTGACACCACGGTGAGAACCACGGACGAGAGCAACTGCGGTTACGATGGTGCTGGCGAACGCACCGAAAGAGACCACGACTGAGACCGAGACCAGCACGACCGCAACGACGAGCGAGCCAGCGAGTGCGACCGACCCGGAGAGATTAGCTGGTCGATACTCAAAGCCAGGTTCCGAGAGGGACGAGTCGTTCTCGGAGGGACTTACGTCATCATCACTCATCTCGACCACCCGATTCTCGCGAGGACGACATCAAGTGACTCCTCAGGACCTACATCGACGACTGGGACGCCGTAGCCGTGGATACGACTGATTCGATGGCGGCGTTCCAGCGCCGTGACGACACCACCGGCGGTCTCCATACTCGTCGGGTCGGGCGAGACGACGACGACCTCGTGGCCCGCAGATTCGAGCAACTGGACCGGAACCTCGACGGCGTCGTCGACGAGCGGTGTACAGAGGAACACCTGTGTCGTGGCAGGCATCCGCTGGAGGAGCTGGTGTGCTCGAAGGCGGAGCGGGAAGTCGTCGCCGAAGCGAGACGGTGACAGCGCAGGCTCGCTCGCGAGTGCATCGAGTGCACGATTGCGGTGTTCGCTTCCGTCGTTCGGAGCGAGCCAGAAGTCAGGCCCGAGCGTGGCGATGCCGACCCGGTGGTCTGCGTCGAGTAGCGTGACGAACAGTCGGCTGACTGCGTCGAGACATCGGTCGGCGGCATGGTTTTCTGCCGGCTGTGAACGGACGTACGCCACCGGACGAACGTCGGCGACGAGGACGACGGCTGCGGCCTGCTCTGTCCGAAACTGGAGAGTCGACAGTTCACGTGTCGAGGCGTACTGATTCCAGTCGATGCGCCGGAGTGCGTCACCCCGACGATACTCTCGGACGGAGTGAAATTCGAGACCCTCTCCCGGTTTCTCGGTTGCCATCCGACCCGTATACGGTGTCGTGAGTCGACGCAACGGTGCGGCCGGAAGCGACTCTGGGTCGGGCCGACAGCGAAACTCGTCTTCACTGGCTAGCAGATAGACGTGTTCGCTGGTCGCTGCCCGGTCGCTCACGACTGCGTGGACACCTTCGAAGCGATGAGATCCACGACGGAGTTCGACCTCGTATTCGAGTGTGCAACGTGCGCCTGGTGGAAGGTGAGTCGCAGCTCTCGGTGACCCGGCGACGACGCTGAGTTCGTCGGGAACGAGGTCGACAAACCGGCAGTCCGGAAGCGTCGACTCGCCGAGGTTCGTGAGTGTCGTCTTCACCTCGACGACATCGCCGGGTGCGGGCGAATCGGTCGAAAACGACCGCTCGATAGCGACCACCGGTTCCGGTGGGAACGTCGTCCAGCGGAGCGCGAGGGCACCAACACAGACAACGGTGACGAGCAACAGCGCTGGCTGGGCGAAGAGCGTCCCCACTCCGGCCGAAATCAGCGCTGCACCAGCAGCCAACCGCCATCGGTCGGGGCTGTGCTTCTCAACGACGCGACGCTGTACCGGTTCGTCGCTGTTGTCGCTGCTGTCGACGCTGTTGCTGTCGTCGCTGCTGCCACCGCTATCCGTCCCACTGGTGTTGTCGGTGCTAGCAGGACTATCAGCGTTCATCTTCACCTCCTTCGTTAGTCGTCTCTGGTCCCTCTGTTTCGAGCGCATCGAGAAGTTCTTGCCGCCGTGGACGCTGGTCCTCCTGAGTTATGGCACGGAGTTCGTCGATGACGTGCCCTGCCTGTGTGGCGACGCTTGGCGTCCCAGAGACGAGTTCGATTCGCGTACGGACGGACAGCGGTGTCTCCGCGGGATACTCGCCGGTAAAGAAGGCAACAGCGTGTGGGTTCTCACTCCAGACGCCAGCATCGACCGCTTCTGTTGCTTCAGTCTCGGTTAACCCACCATGGTCGACGAGTACCGACACGGTGAGTCTGTGTAGCCGGGTTCGAAACTGGGTACTGACGTCGATCCAGTTCGTTCGAGACGTACCTGAGACAGCGTGTACAGACGAGACAGAAAGCACCTCCAGTTGCTCCTCGACATCCGACCCCGGACGAGGGAGGTCGACCGGACGCTCGACGACAGGAGCTTCTGTCGAAGACAGGTCAGTCCCGAGTGTCCGGGCCGCGGCTGTGAGACCGACGAGGATAAGGATGAAACTGGTCGCGAGAACGAAGAGGTGGGCAAGCGGGAGCGCCGGAACGCTGTCGGGCATCAGAACGAGTGCAATGCCGACACAGAACACGAGCAGACCGGCGACAAGTCGCAGTGAAACCATGCTACGACTCCCCATCGTGGGTGTGTTCTCCTGAGTTTGCGTGGCGCTGTTCGATACGTCTGAGTGCTGCCCGCGCACGCTCCTCACGCTCGGCTGTTGGTGGTGCGGTTCCGTAGCGGACTTCTTCGAACAGCGCAGTCAGTTCCGAGACGTTCTCGCGGTCCAGTCCCGCTCGGAGTGCCGCTTCCTCGAACTCCGCAGGAGTGGCAGTCGCCGGATTCTCGATATCGAGCGTGCGGGTCATCGCAGCCCACGCCCGATACACGGCGTTTTCGAGCGGGACGTCCGATTCAAACTCAGCCACAGCGGTTCCGGCGACAGCCCCGAGTTGTGTCTGCTGGTCGGTGTGGCCAGTGCTCTCTTCATCGACGTCTGTCGTAACCGTGTGGCGTCTGGCGTACAATCCAGCCAGCACGACAGCCACGACGAACGCGAGGAACAGGCCGCCGAGACGCAGGTGTGAGTCGACGGCTGTTGTCTCCCCGTCTTCGCTACCCAGCAACTGGTCGACGCTTTCGAGCGACGTGTTCTGCTCATCGACGGCCGACGCCATCTCCTCTCCCGGTGTTGGACACGCCAGCGCCGCAAACACGAGCGAGATGACGAGCAGGAGTGAGAACAACACCAGTGGAAAGGCGATGACGGCTGGTGTTACTGCACGACGATGGACGAACACGAGCACGGATGCACCGATGGCGACGAGGAATGCGACCCAGGTCACGTCTGTCTCGTCGTATCCTGCAATACAGTGAGTCTCCGCATCAACCAGCGGTGCCTCCTCTCGCTCACCGCTTTCGAGCTCTGTCTGCTCCTCACCCTCACTCCGGTCGTGTGTCTCGTTCGGAGCGGAAACGAGGGGGTCTCCACCACCGCCGTCAGAGACACTCGTCAGCGTCGCCGCTCCGAGACCGAGGGCGACGATACACAGGAGGACAACCGCGACAGGGACCACTCGACCCCTCATCAGTCGTGTCGTACGTACTGTTCCGGGGCGTAAAGTCGCGTCGGTCAGCGAAACGTGACGCCGCTGGCGGGAACTGCAAGCAGACGAATTTATCAGGGAACTCTTATAAGATGTGGTATGTCAGTCACGCTCGACACAGTTGCCCTCGAAAACGGTGAGACACTCGGCTACCGCGAACGCGACGGTGGTCACATCCCGGTGGTTCTTCTCCACGGAAACATGACCTCCTCGAAACACTGGGACGTCGTCCTCGAAGCGATGGCCGACCGGTACAAACTCTACGCACCTGACATGCGCGGATTCGGTGAGTCGACGTACAACGAGCGCATCGACTCACTCGGAGATTTCGCCGAAGACCTCGCGCTGTTCGTCGACGAACTCGGCATCGAGACGTTCCATCTCTGGGGGTGGTCGACCGGTGGCGGTGTGGCGATGGAGTACGCCGCGACCCATCCTGACAGGCTCGACAAACTCGTGTTGCTCGCTCCCTGCAGTACACGCGGCTATCCGATGTACGAAAAAGACGAGCTGGGCAACCCGACGGAGACGCTGCTCACGACCCGCGAAGAGATCGAACGAGACCCCGTCCAGGTCGTTCCGGTGCTTCAGGCCCACGAACAGCGAGATGGGGCCACGATGAAAGCAATCTGGGACCAGCTTATCTACGTCAACGACAGACCAGAGCCCGAACGCTACGACGTCTACGTCGAAGATATGTTCACCCAGCGAAACCTCGTCGATGTCGACTACGCGCTGGTTCACTTCAACATCAGTTCCGAGCACAACGGGGTTGCCGACGGCACTGGATTGGTCGATGACATCGAGACCGATACGCTCGTACTGCGGGGCGAAGACGACCTCGTCATAACCGAGCAGATGCTCGAGGAGACGCTCACAGACCTGGGAGAGAACGCAACGTTCGTCGAACTGGAAGGCTGTGGACACTCACCACTGATAGACGACCTCGAGCAACTACTGATCGAGATTGAGTGGTTTCTCGAATAGTGGACCGTGTGTGCGTCTGTTCAGGACCGCCACTGGCGGGTCAGAAGCGTCGCGTAGGGGTTGTCTCCGGAGGCGAACCGCGACAGTTCGAGACGGAACCGAACGTTCGCGTCCGGTGAAATCGCCGAGAGGTTGGTTCCGGGAGCGATCGATTCCGGCTGCCAGTCCTCCCAGCCGTTACCGTCGTCAACCTCGACGAACACCTCAACCGTCCCGCCAGCCGCACCGTGCTGGAAGGTGGCGCTCTCCCACTGACTGATAGACGAAGGCTCATCCCACTCTACTGTCGCTGTGGCGCTCTCCTTTGTCCCCCAGGGGAACGTCTCAACCTCAGAGATGGCGTACGCGACCGTGAACTGCGTGGCGCTTGGTGTCGTCCCACCAACGATATCGACGTCAATCGCTCTGAAAGGGAAATCCGTGTTATCGATACCGCCGCGGCGCCCGAGACTGTACTCGTCGCCCCCGTTATCGACGACAACCCTGTATTCCGTCCCGGCCGACATTGGGTAATAAAGCGTCGTCGAGTTCCCAGCACCTGGAGAGGGCTCACTCGTGAGCACGTTTCTGGCTAGGTCAGTGAGATACACCGTGCTCTCACCGCTCGTATTCTCACTCACAGTCACGCCAATCGCCCGCAAGTCGACTTTCGATTCGATGACGAGTCCATACTTTCCTACCTCCGTCATCGAGGTGGTATCGGATGGACGAGAGGCGACCCGTCCGTCGGATGGAACGACCGTGCTCACCTCGGAGATGGCGTAGGCTCTCGTGTACTGCGTGGAGCTTGGCGTCGTTCCCGCAACGATGTCGACCTCTTCCGACGTAAAGGGAAAATCCGGGCTATCGATACCGGTGCGGCGCCCGAGACTGTACTCGTCGCCCCCGTTGTCGACGACAACCCTGTACTCCGTCCCGGCCGACATCGAGTAGTGCAACACCGTCGAGTTCCCGGTACCGGGTGAGGGCTCACTCGTGAGCACGTTTCTGGCTCGGTCAGTGAGATACACCGTACTCTCACCGCTCGTGTTCTCGCTTACCTGTACTGTGACCCACTCCAGGTCGACTTTCGGCTCAATGACGAGTCCGTACTTTCCCACCTCCGTCATCGAACCGGTATCGGACGGCCGCGTTGCGACCTTCTCCTCGTCGGGAATGTCAGCGATGCCGAGACGCCCCGAAACGACCTGCGTGTTCTGGTGTTCAACAGTAACACCCGACTCTGAAAACGTGTACGCCGTGTCGGTCAAAATCTCTCCACTGGTTCCGTTTCCAGTATCGAACGAAAACGCCTCCTCCCAGTCGCTTCCATCACCGAGATAGACTGTCCCACTTGCAGTGTCGAGATACTTCGACCCTGCCGTGGGGTCATATCCATTGTCTCCTGGCTCCCCCTCGTCCCGAATCTCGATGTCGACCTCGAACGCTTCGACGTTGTCGTTCAACGGCTCGTGCCAGTTCTTTTCGCCCTCCTCTGGAACGTTGTACCCGTGATTGGGAGTTTCAGCCATGCTGCTACAATACATAACAATTACTTAATGTTTGCTTCAGCTATCATATAGGTGCAGGCAGGAGTACTACCAGGGAATAAAAAATCAACAGATTTTTGTTAAAACGCCTCAATCAGTAGTGGATACTCTCGCCTCGTGCGCCTTTGACGGCCTCGTGGACGGCCTCCGAGAGCGTCGGGTGGATGTGAATCGTCGCGGCAACGTCTTCGAGCGTCGCGCCCATCTCGATAGCGAGGGTGAGTTCAGCGACGAGTTCGGACGCCTCGGGACCGACGATCTGTGCCCCGAGAATGAACTCGCTGTCTCTGTCAGCAATCACCCGGACGAATCCCTCGCGCTCGTTGAGCGAGAGTGCACGACCCGATGCGCGAAGGGGCATCTGCCCGATGACCGGGTCGAAGCCAGCCTCCGTTGCCTCGTCTTCCGTCATGCCAACTGTGCCAATTTCGGGGTCAGTAAACACCGCAGCAGGAGTGGCCTGATAATCGAGCGCCGAGGGTTCGCCTGCGATGACTTCGGCGGCAATCTCACCCTCTTTGAACGCGGTGTGAGCGAGCATCGGTTCGCCAACGACGTCGCCGACGGCGAAGATGTGGTCATGGCTGGTCCTGGCCTGACCGTCGGTGACGAT
>PUMG01000277.1 GCA_003551265.1 Halovenus sp. | reverse complement strand
GCGAAAGATATAAGTCCTGATGCTGTGAATAAGGTCCGTAGGGTGAACAATAACCACGAGAACGGAGACCGTTTCGGTCTCCGCAGCTCACGGTCACACCCGGGACCGTGACCAACAGCAATGCCCCTCGTGGCTGCGTGAACGACTCCTCACGCGGTTTCCGAACTCTTTCATCGTAAACAGCGTGTCGGGAGTAACGACAGTGACGGTGTCTGTCGTGCAGGATTTACATTCGACACCCGGGGTGTGTCCGTGACAGTAACTGGTAACACGTCACCTGGTGGTTGTGTGGGTGCTCCGTACCTGCTCACGGATATGACTCATGACATTCGTTACACTTGACGCCCGGGGTACCCGAGCGTCCGAGATCGAAGCGCGTCATCGTTACATTCGACACCCGGGGTGTCGCGGACCGCGTTACACTCGACGGCTCGATCACCGCGCCGTACGGAACACACGAGGTTTTAGCCCTTTACAAGGGTTCTTGCGGTGTATTTACATTCGACGCCCGGGGCGCTACAACCCCGTGTTTTATGATACCTAGCCACGTGTCGAGTGTATGGACGACGACACTGGTACCGGGACGCGAACACTCGATGAATTCTGGGCGAGTGAAAACCCGATATTCGCACGGAAAGAACTGCTAGACATTGACTACATTCCGGAAGAAGAGCGCATCATCGGGCGAGACACAGAGATTGAACGTGTTGCGTCCAGTATTCATCCGGCAGTCGAAGGTGATTCTCCTCGGAACACGTTGATCTACGGGAAAACCGGAACGGGGAAATCACTCGTAGCGAAGCATGTCACGCAAAGTGCATCAGAATTCGCTCGTAACAACGGGACCGGCATGGGGACCGCGTACATTGACTGTACGCAGTCATCGACGGAGACGCGCGCGGTTATCACGATTGCTCGTGAGCTCAACGACCCGGAGAAGACTGGAATCACCATTCCTGTGACCGGGCTCAGCACCGACGAGTACTATCACCGGCTCTGGTCGATTCTCGACGCATTGTACGATGTCGTCATCATCATACTGGACGAAATCGATAAACTGCAAGGAAGCGAGATTCTCATGCAGCTATCGCGTGCTGGTGAAGCAGGGAAAGTAAACGAGTGCAGCGTCGGGATCATCGCTATCAGTAACAAAATCTCGTTCAAAGAAACGCTTGATGAACGGATTCTCAGTAGCTTGCAAGACCGGGAGTTTGTGTTTCCCCCGTACGATGCAAACCAGTTACGCAACATCATGTATAACCGGGAAGACGCATTCAAAGAAGGCGTGTTGACAGAGGACGTGATCCCGTTAAGCGCAGCGATTGCCGCGCAGGAACACGGTGACGCGCGGAAAGCCCTCGATATTCTCCGGAATGCTGGTGAGATCGCGCGTGACCAGCAGATGGAGATTGTGACGAAAAACCACGTTGAGGATGCTCGGAAACGCGCTGATATTGACCGGTTCGCGCAGCTGCTGGACGGGCAGCCAACGCAAACTAAAGTCTGTGTGTATGCACTCACGCTACTGACTGAACAGTCAAGTGATGACGAGTTTTCAACGCGTGAGATTCATGAAGTGTACTCGAAAATTGCGGCTGAACTTGGTATTGATAGTTTATCTCAGCGCCGGATGAGTGACCGGTTGAATGAGCAGGTGTTCCTTGATATTCTCGGACGAACTGACCGTGTTGGTCGTGGTCGTGGGAAAGGAGTCACACACCTCTACTACTTGTTGGAAGATCCGGACGTCATTAAATCGGTGCTGGCTGATGATTCTCGTTTCAATAATTTCTCCGATTATCTTGTCACGTGATACGTCGTGTCCGTGGATTACTGGTCACCGGGTTTCCCGACATACTTCGGCGTGAGGTCACCGGGTTTCCCGACATACTTCGACGTGAGGGTCCCAACCGGGAGTCGTCGCGGTCATGTGTTGTGTTACGGCTCGCTGAGTTCGAGTATGGTCGAGACAGCTGAGGAAAAACAGGTACACTCTTGGGAAGTAGCTACGAGACTGACGAGCGCCACTCCCCAGAATGTTCGGCAATCACAACAGAGAAATTCTCAGCGGTTGAGAACTCTCGGGAGAATTGAAGCCAACACATCACGAATATCCTCGTATGAACTTCGACGAGTTTACCGGGCAGGTACAGCACCGACTCGAACTTCCAGGTACTGGTCAGACAGTCCGTGCGATTCGAGCAACGCTGATGACACTGGGTCAGCGAATCCCCGAAGGGAACGCCGAAGACCTTGCTGCTTCACTCCCGATGGAAATCCAGTGGTACATGACCGGCGCAGTCCACGAACACGGACAGCGATTCGACTGGAAGGAGTTCGTTTCCCGGGTGAGCGAAATCGAGAGAGTCGACCCCCCAGATGCCGCGTTTCACGCCAGGGTAATTGTCGACCTCGTCCACTCGATTGTGCCCGAGTCAGACTTTCAGCAACTCCGCGACCAGTTACCGGAGGCCGAAGACGACGAGAACTGGCGAAAGCTCTTCGAGATCGTCGACGCTGGTGGCTGGGACGACGCACTCGAGGAACAAACCGGAGGCGGCCCGCAGACCGAGGGCAGTGATTCGTAAACGAACCTTTCAAGCAAGCACATACCTGACGATGAGACGATGGGTGCGTCGAGTCGTCGACTCCGAGACAGGCGTCGAATCGAGCGACGCCTGGACACGCTGATTTACGACAATCGAGTGACTATCGCAATCACGTTCCCCCTCGTGGGAGTTGCGTTGATGGTGAGCGGACAGGAAGGCCTGATTCCCGAGTGGATTGCGTTCAACCCCTACCTGATGGTCATTGCAGTGACCGTGATGGCGCTCCCTCTGATTGGAGGGCTGGTGCCACTGCTGAACCGCCGACTGCTAGCTGGACTGGGGCTTCTCGTGTTGTTCACCTGGGCTATCGAGTTGACTGGTGTCCATACTGGATACCCCTACGGCGAGTTCCAGTACGAGCGAGCGCTAGGCCCAATGCTTCTGGATTCGGTTCCCCTGTTTTTGCCCGTGTTTTACTTCCCGATTCTCCTCAACAGCTATCTTCTGACGTTGCTGATGCTCGGCCGGGAATCGACCATCACCCAGCGGTATCTCTGTACGCTGGCAATCGTGATTACGATGGACCTCGTCCTCGACCCGGGCGCGGTCGCGCTCGATTTCTGGGGCTGGTTCGACGGCGGTCTCTACTACGACGTTCCCGTCCAGAACTACATCGGCTGGCTCATCTCCGGGTCCGTCGCTGTGGGGGTTCTGACAGCAACGCTCAACCACCAAGCCGTCTTCGACCGCCTGCAAGAGTGTGAGTACTTCCTCGACGACCTGATCAGCTTCGGTATCTTCTGGGGACTCGTCAACGCGTACTTTCTCAACCTGATTCCGTTCGCACTCGCCTTCGTCCTGCTTGGTCTCCTCTTTCGAGTTGAATGGTTCGACTTTGCTGGGCTTGGTGCTGAAGCGACTGGTGGTGCGCTCAGGAAGTGATTGAGAAGCGATTGATCGGTACCGAGTCACGCAGGATTCTGTCAGTGGTCGTGCCCCGGAACGTCCTGACTGTGGATAGCGTGCTGTGGTGGCACGTCGATTGCCGGACTCTTCTCGAAGAAGTTCACCGGCTGGAGTTTGAAGCTGTACACCTGCACGGGCAAAATCGGCCAGTCTTCCGGTCGCGTCACGTGGTTGACTCCAAGCGTGTACCAGAGAACGAGATCCTCTGCGTCGAGATTTCGGTCGGCTTCGGTCCACTCAGGGAGCCCAGCTCCGCCCGGATGTTGGTTCGGGAACTCACCGGCAGGGAACCGCTCGTCCTCTCGATACGGCGTCGCCCAGAGATGATACCTGATGAACCCAGACCGTTCCATGACACTCGATTCTGGTTGCACTGCGGCCTCGACGTTCCCTCCCGGCATGAGACGATACCCCGCCGGCTTGCCGAGCCTGTTCGTTTTCTCGGGGTTCACAACCTGCCAGTATCTGCCCTTGAGAGGGTCGATGAGGTCTTTCGCAGCTTCTTCACTCGACAGTTTCTCCCGTTTTGCGTAGAAGGCGTTTCCACCCGGATTGTGCGTTCGCTCCCCGACCTCTTCCATCGGGTCCAGTCCATCGGGACCGACTGGCACAGGCTGATTCTCGACACGATACAGCGAGTTCGGTCCGCCGTCGACGTTCATGTCGAGTCGGAAGTTGAAAAAGTGCTGGTGAATCGGACCGTTGAGCCGTGGGGCGACAAGTTCACCGTATCCTGCTGGGTCTTCTCCCGGCGCAAGTGCGGAGATACTGTCGATTCCCGTCAGTCTGACTTCGACTTCCATCGACGCGTCCTGGTAGAAGTACCAGTTGAAGAGATAGTCGTAGTTACCGACCGGTGCAACGAACGAGACGACGAGTCGGCGACGTCGACGGACCTCGGCAGACTCGGTTCGCCAGTCTGACCGTTCCCAGAGAGTGCCGTTATCCTCCTCGTGAAGGCAGATGGCGTTCTCGACGATGTTGACGTCACCCTCGGCCGTGTTCATGACCGCATCCCAGTAGTGCATATCGCCGAGGCAGTCACAGCCGTCCGTGAGAGACTTGGCGAGTCGGCCGATGTTGTACTCGCCAACATCCATCGCGTTCTTCCACCGGTCGTTCAGACTCTGGTCACCGTACGGAACGGACATCTCTGCACAGGACGCCCTGTCGATGATACTGCGGACTTCGCCGTCGTCCTCGTATCCAATGTCGTAAAGCACCAGCCCCTCGCGTTGAGTCCAGCCGATACGCATATGCCAGCCTTGCCACTCCAGTTTGTACCCATCGACACTCCAGCTCGGTCCATCCGGCTGTGTCACGTTGTACGCGGTCAGATCGTCTCGAAGCACCACGTCGCCTTCTCGGTAGACCATCTCCTCCGGTGGGAACGGGTCATCCTCGTCAGGCGGACCGTAGTCGACGACTTTTTCCACTTCCATCCGGTCGAGGTCGACGTACGTGTGCAACCCAGTCACCGGCTTGGCGTATCCCACGTCTCCGCTGTCTTCACTCGGTCGAAGGTATGTGAGACCATGCGCGAGTCGTTTCGACCGG
>PUMG01000180.1 GCA_003551265.1 Halovenus sp. | reverse complement strand
GGTCCCACCGTTCGAGTCCTACGTCGACCGACTCGTCGAGTTCGTCTGTCAGCACCCGACTCTCGGTGATGACCCGATGGTCTGATAATCCCTATTCAAGTGGATACTCAGGTATCGTCAAATGAGGATTCTCGGACATTGAAATCATGGTCCTCGGCAGCATTGGTTGGTTCTCCGATATCGGCTGGTTCGAGCTGCGAAAATGCACCGTACTGTTGCTTGATGAGTTTGACTGAGAGATCCCTGTCCGCGTTGACGTGCCAACGGATTTTGTCGCCGATTTCAACATCAGCCGCCCGTCGTACTGCTGCCGGAACCGTAACGGAGTAGTCCTCGCTCACTATTGTTTCGTCTTCGACCTCGTGGGACATACGAGATAGTTCGTACCACTTTCTCAAATAATCTATTGATAATCGACTTCGCCTTCGCCTTCACCGACCCACGCACTTCGGTCGGGTTCGCGTGATTCCAGTGGGTCCAGGTCCTTACGACCCCACCTTTTTCCCTCTCGGGAGCACTCGCTTCGCTCGGCTCCACTCGCGGCAAAAATCTGGACCAAAAAGTCGCTCGCTCGTTCCTCGCTCGCGATGAAACGGCTCGCTTGACTCACGGCTCCTCCGTTCGTCTTCGAAGACTCCTTTCAGTCGTCCTCGCATTTGCTCGCCGTATACTGGCTTACTGATAGTCGACTTCGCCTTCACCTTCACCGACCCACGCACTCCGGTCAGGTTCGCGTGACTCCAGTGGATCCAGGTCCTTGTACCACGGGACGTTTTTGAGCTCTTCCTTGTTGAACGCGAGTTCGTCTTTGGTCTCGCCGACGAACTCGAAGTTCTGCGTCAGGAGGATTGCGTCGACGGGACAGACTTCCTCACACAGTCGGCAGTAGATACACTGGCCGATGTGAAGGTTGTACTGCTCGCCGTTTCGCTTGTCGTCCATGACAATCTGGATGGTATCGTTCGGACACACTTTCTCACACTGGCGACACCAGATACAGCGCTCCTGGCTGAACTTGTGGACGCCACGGAATCGGGGCGAGACCTCTGGCTCTTCGGCCGGATACTTGACGGTGAACGTCTCGCCGTCGAGTGCGTGTTTCATCGTCGTTGCCATTCCTTTGAGTACGCCTAGCATCTGTGTTCACCTCTCGAAGCCGTGATGTGGTTGGTCGGACTGTTCATGCGGCCAGCACCCCCACGATGAGTGCGGTCAGGAACAGGTTGAGGAACGCGAGCACCAGCAACTGCTTCCAGCCGATTTCGATCAACTGGTCGATGCGAACGCGGGGAAGCGCCGAGCGCAGCCACTGCGTCAGCAAGAACACCGCCCAGATCTTGATGAGGAACCAGACGATTCCCGGCAGTATCGGTCCCGCTGGCCCGCCGAGGAAGATGGTCGCGATGATCGCTCCGCCGAGGAAGATGTGGATGAACTCACCCAGGTAGATTAACACGAAGTACACCGAGGAGTACTCGGTCTGGAATCCAGCCACGATCTCCGTCGGGGCCTCGGGAATGTCGAACGGGTTCCGGCCGACTTCGGCCATGTTCGCCGCCAGAAAGAGGAAGAACGCGAACGGGTTGAGGATGGCGAACCAGGCGGGAATCGCCACTGGCCCGAGTTCGACGAGCGTCTGTTGCTGTGCGGCGACGATCTCGCTCATCTGGAGTGACCCGGCGAAGATGACTACCGAGATACCGACGATGATGAGCGGAATCTCGTACGCCAGGTTCTGTGCCACCGCCCGGAGACCGCCGAGGAAAGAGTACTTGTTGTTCGAGGAGTAGCCAGCCATCACCAGTCCGATTGAGGCGATAGAGGCGATTGCGAAGACGAACGCCAGTCCAACCTCGGGATCAGCCAGGTGGAAGTTTATCGGACCGAGGTCGCCCATCGGGATAACCGCGAACCCAAGCAGCGCAGAGGAGGCGATGACCAGCGGTGCGAGGTCCCACGCGGGACGGTCGGCACCCTCCGGAACGATGAGTTCTTTGGAGAGCAACCGGACTGAGTCCGGGATGATGATGCCGACACCCCAGGGGCCGAACTTGTTCACCGAGATGCGGTCGGTGAACGCCGCGGTAATCTTTCGCTTCGCCCACGGCCCGGCGAGTGCGGTCTGGAGCATGATGATGGTGCCGATGATTGCCGCCCCGACTATCGCGGCGAGAAACTCGACAGCGAATCCCTCGATTCCGATGAGGTCGGAAACCGTCTCGGGAAGCAACTCGACCATCAGCGGTCCACCTCCCCGAGAACGATGTCGAGACTACCAAGTGCAGCAACCATGTCCGGGACGTACTCCCCTTCTGCCATTACTTCCAGCGACTGGAGGTTACAGAACGCTGGACTGCGAATCTTGAACCGCGCGGGTTTGTCGGTTCCATCGGCGCGGATGTAGATGCCGAGTTCACCCTTTGCCGCTTCGACCGTCCGATACACCTCGGAATCTGCGTCAGGTTTGAGCGTCCGTGGGACGTTCGACTGTATCTCGCGCTCGTCTTCGGGCCACTCTTCGAGGAGGTCGACACACTGTTCGATGATGCGCGCAGACTGGCGAATCTCCTCCAGACGGACGAACGCACGTGAGAAGTTGTCACAGCCGTCGTCGGTGATGACGTCCCACTCCAGTTCGTCGTAATAGCCGTAGGGGTCGTCCCGACGGATGTCGTAGTCGATGCCTGACCCACGGGCGACCGGCCCCGTACAGCCGTAGGCTTTCGCCACCTCGGGTGGCAGAATCCCGGTGTCGATGACGCGCATCTGGAACAGTTCGTTCGCCGACAGCAGGTTGTGGTACTCTTCGAGACGCTCGGGAACGTACGTACAGAACTCACGCACCTTCTCGAAGTACTCCTCACGCGGCTCTGGGAGGTCCCACGCCACGCCTCTGAGACGGAGATAGTTGAACATCAGGCGCTGGCCGGTGAGGTCTTCGAGCAGATTCTCGACTTTCTCCCGGTCCGTGATGGCGTACATGAAAATCGCGGTGAAGTCGCCGTATATGTCCAGCGCGAACGTCCCGACTGCGAGCAGGTGCGAGGCGATGCGGCACATCTCAGCCGACATCGTCCGGATAATCTGTGCGTACTCGGGCACGTCGATATCAGCCAGCGACTCCGCCGCCCGGGCGTAGGCCCACTCGTTGAGGATTCCCGCCGAGATGTAATCCCAGCGGTCGGGGTAGGGCATTATCTGGTGGCGGTAGGTCGATTGCTGGCACATCTGCTCTTCACACCGGTGCAAGTACCCGAGGTCCGGGTCAACGTCGATGACCTGCTCGCCGTCGAGAACGGTCCGGAGGTGCAACACGCCGTGGGTCGCAGGGTGGTGCGGGCCGATGTTGATGAACATCGTGTCCTGCTCGTCGGGAACCTCGCTGCGGTGTTCCATCGGGTCGGCGTGCTCGCGCAGCGCAACAATCTGGGGCTGGTCCTGGTTGTAATCTAGCGAGAGCGGGTGCCCCTGCCACGTGTCGGGCAGGAGAATCCGACGCAGGTCGGGGTGGTCTTCGTACTCGATGCCGACGAGGTCGTACGCCTCACGTTCGTGCCAGTTCGCCGTATCGAAGACGCTCGCTGCACTCTGGCTCACCGGTTCGTCGCGTAGGGTCGGTACGACGACCGAAAGCTCCTGTGTCGGGTCGTCGTACTTTTTGAGGTGGTAGATGGACTCGTAGCGGTCGTAGTACTCCTGTGCGGTGACACACGAGAGGTTGTCGAACCCTGCGTCTCGCTTGAGTATGTCGAGCACCGCAACGACGTCGTCGGGACGAATGACGAAGCCCTCAGCATTGACGTGGCTCTCGCGGTCGAGCACGTACTCGCCGAGCAACTCGGCGAGTTCGTCGTAATCAACCTCGCCGTCGGGCGTCTCGCCAACGTCGAGTTCGGGGCGTGGCTGTTCCAGACTCATGGCGACTCAGCCCAGTTGTAGCGCATCACGAGGTCGTCTTCGTCGATTTCGCTGGCGAGTTCCTGTACGAGTTCGTCGCGTTCGAGGTCGCCGAACTGTTCGAGTTCGTACGGCTTGACTGTCACCGGCGCGCTCTCACCCGCCTGAATCTGCTCCTGGAGTTTGAGTACGCCGTATACCAGCGCCTCCGGCCGGGGGGGACAGCCGGGGACGTGAATGTCCACGGGGATAATCTCCTCGACACCCTTGACGACGTTGTAGCCCTCCTGAAACGGCCCGCCGGAGATGGTACACGACCCCATCGAGACGACGAACTTCGGCTCGGGCATCTGGTCGTACACCCGCTGCATCCGTGGACCGAACTTCGAGACGATGGTTCCGGGGACGATGATGACGTCCGCCTGTCGCGGCGAGGCGCGTGGGACACCAGCACCGAACCGGTCGAGGTCGTGTTTCGCCGCGTACGTGTGCATCATCTCGATGCTGCAGCAGGCGATACCGAACAGCAGGATGAACATGGAGTTGCCCCGTACCCAGTTCATGAACGCGTCGAACTTCGTGAGAATGAACGGACTCGCTCCGAACGCCTGCCGGAGCTTCGAGTTGAAGCGGTCGTCGACGCCCGGTCCCATCCGGGCGTCCTGTGTCGACTGTGCCTGTTCCAGCGTATCGTGTAACTGTGTTTCTTTGCTCATGGTTATTCTATCCGCTGACTCTCGGCCCGCGGGCTTTTGACCCAACTCACGGCACCCTTGCGCCACGCCCACGCGAGCGCGAACAGCAAGATGACGATGAACAGCGCCATCGGCGCGAACGCGTGGACGAAGCCGAGTTCGCCGACTGCTTCCTCGAAGATGACCGTCCACGGAATGATGAACACCGTCTCGACGTCGAAGACGACGAACAGCAGCGCGACCATGTAGTACTGAATGTTGAACCTGATGTGGCGGCTGCTCCCCACTGGAATCTCACCGCTCTCGTAGGTGGCGCGTTTTCCCTGTTCGGGTACGCTCGGCCGCAACAACCACGATACGACCATCATCGCGACCGGGATGAGTATCGCCACGATTGCGAGCGCCCCGATGGCTAGCCAGTCACTCATTTACTATCTTTCCGAAGCTTCGAATCGGTACCATATAAGGATTGATTGTTTGGGCTG
>PUMG01000241.1 GCA_003551265.1 Halovenus sp. | reverse complement strand
CCCCGCGGTGAGACCGAAGACGAAGACGAGCGTCTCGAACGCGACTTGCTCTCCGACGAGAAAGAGCGCGCCGAGCACGCGATGCTCGTCGACCTCGAACGCAACGACCTCGGGAAGGTCTCTTCGTTCGGAACAGTCGACGTGACAGAGTACCGCCGGGTCGACCGCTACTCGGAGGTGATGCACCTCGTCTCGCTCGTCGAAGGGCAATTACACCCCGACTACGACCTTGCGGACGCAATCGCGGCCACCTTCCCCGGCGGCACCATCACCGGTGCACCCAAACCGCGGACGATGGAGATTATCGACGAGGTGGAGCCAACGCGGCGTGGTCCCTACACCGGGTCGATAGGCATCTTCGGCTTCGACGACCGGGCAACACTGAACATCATCATCCGGACGCTGTTGCGCCACGACGGTGAGTACTTCCTGCGCGTCGGAGCTGGCATCGTCCACGACTCCGAACCCGAAAAAGAGTTCGAGGAGACGCTCGACAAGGGTCGTGCGCTGGTCACCGCCATCGACCGTGCACTCGGCCAGCGTGGCGATATGCAGGTACAGAAGCGGTGACACTCTCGCTTACCATCGACAGAACGTAACAAAGCAAATACCGTTGCTTCGAACCGCGAAAAGGAGTGGAGTTTTTCAGCCCGTCAGCACAGCAGTGCCCGATAGCGGTGGAACAGCCGAAGCGCCGTCTATCGTGTGGTGAAGCGACTCGGTACTCGTGAGACCGACGTACTCTTCAGCCGCGTACTCGACAGCGTTTATCATCAGCGTGTGTTCCTCGTCGGTGAACTCGTCGTGGATAACGAACATCGTCCGACCGCTCGAAGAGAGCAGAATCTGATTGTCGTCATCGTTCACGCCGACTGTTGCATCGTCGGGGTCGTCACCGGAGGCTGAGATATCTGCGAGTGTTTCACCGCTGTAGTCGTCGAACCACAGTCGGTCAGCGTCGACTCCATCGTGGTAGGCAACTGTGTCGCCTTCCTCACCAACACCGTCGAACAGCGGATGATCCTCGGTGATGTGGAGGTCTGCTCCCTCGCCACCGGCGAAGTCGAAGTCGGTCTCACCAGGATCACCGAGTTCGTTCGAGAGCTCCGTTACCGCGTTCGCATCGTCATCCTCGGCCTGATCAAGATTGATGACCGCCTGGTCGTCGTCGAGTGCGTCGTAGAAGTCACCGACGTCCGTGTCACCGAAGTGGTTGATGACGTAGACATCGTGGTCGGTGTTGTCAAGCAGGTCGTCAGCGTCGAGTTCGGTGACAGTGTAGTCGTCACTGTCGAGTTCGTCGTCGAGGAAGTCGGCCAGTGCATCGGCTCCGAGCGGTTCGCCGGCATCTTGGCGCTCTCTCAACTCCTCGATGCGTTCGACAGCCTCCTCCTCAGCGTAGCCGCGTTCGAGCAACGCTTCTTCGAATGCGTCGGTGTCGAGTTCGTTGTCAGCAACAGCCACAGAGACTTCGTCGACATCGTCGTCTTCGAGCACTTCGATTGTGGCCGTCTCCTGGTCGTCCTCGGTGAAGACGCCGTGTTCGTACTCACCGGGGTCGACGGTCACTTCGATGTTCTCGAACTCGACGGTCTTGTTCTCGTCTCGTTCGAGCGTCACCTCCTGACTGTCGACCATGTCACCGTCGAGGCGGAACTCGACATCCTGAGTCTCTGCATCATCGAGGCTCATCGCTTCGTCGAAATGACCTGCCTCGTCTGCGACGTGCTCGATGGCGTTGAGCATCACCATGTTCTCGTCGTCGGTGAACTCGTCCTGGATGACGAACTCGGTCCGTGCACTCGACGAGAGCAACACCTGGTTGTCGTCGTCGTTCACGCCGACAGCGGGACCGCCTGCTTCGACCGAACTGTCAGCTGCCTCTATCTCCCCGAGTATGTCACCGCTGTAGTCGTCGAACCACAGTCGGTCAGCGTCGAAGCCTTCGTGGTAGGTGAACGTCTCACCTTCGTCACCGACACCGTCGAAGAGTGCGTGGTCGTCGGTTATCTCGAAGTGGGTGTCGGGACCGCCAGCGAAGTCGGTGTCAACTTCACCGGGGTCTCCGAGTTCGTCGGCGAGCGCTGACACGCCGTCAACGTCGTCGCTCTTCTGGTCAAGGTGGACAACACCCTGGTCGTCATCGAGCTGGCTCAGGAACGAGTCGGCCGACTCCTCGCCGAACTCCTGGATGACGTAGACATCACTGTTCGTTGTCACGGGCAGTTCATCCGGTGTAATCTCCTGGACGACGAACTCCTCGTCGTCGAGGTCTTCGGAGAGGAACGCACCAAGAGCGGTGTCGTACTCGTCGTCGAGCTGGGCCTGCTGTCGCTCGATCAGGTCGACACGCTCGTCGATCTGTTCGGCGGACAGTCCGCGGTCTTCGAACGCCTCGATGACGCCATCGTCGTCGACTTCAGTCTTGACAACGGTTACTTCGATTCCGTCAACGACCGGTGGGGATGTGTTCTCGACGGTCGCCGAGACGTTTATCTCCTCGCCCTGAACGACATCATCGGGTGCATCGAGGTCACTGACCTCGAAGAAGTCCGTCTCGTCGACGGTCAGCGTTCCCGAGATTTCGTCGTCGTCGGAGAAGACGGTGTGTTCGTACGAACCGGCATCCAGCGCGCCCACCGGAACGTTCGGGAAGGTGACGGTTTCGGTGTCACCCGTCCCGACTTCGACATCCTCGATGGTGTCGCTGAACGCCACGTCGTCGGGCGTCGCCTCCCCGAGAGTCGTCGTGTCGAGTTCGTCGGTGACGAAGCCGAGGCTGTTGACTATCACCTGCATCGCGTCGTCGGTGTGGTCTTCGAAGTGCTGCTCGTCGCCGTCTGCACCGAGGCCGAGCAACACTTCGCTGTCGTCGTCGCTCACTGCTGCGATGTAGTTCCCAACGTCGCCATCTTCGACGGACGAAGCGAGACCAGTGCCGCTGTAGCCGTCGAAGTGCACCATGGACTGGCCAGCGCCGTCGTCGGCACGAATATCGAATCGGTCTCCGTCACTCCCAACACCGTCGAATATCGGATGGTCGTCTTCTATCTCCACTTCGATCGGGTCGTCAGCGTCAGCACCAATTTCTGCGGTATCCGAGGGGTCAGCATCAACAAGACCTAGCGCCCAGACAGAGCCACCGAAGGGAATGCCGTACTCCTCAGAGTTCGGGTCGAGGTGGACGAGACCCGTGTCATCAGTCGACCGCACCTCATCGAGGAAGTCGATGATGTCGTCTTCGTAGTCCAAGCCATCCTCGTAGTGCATCGCCACGAAGCTGTCGTAGTCGTCGACGTACCCTTCGATGTCGTCGAACAGCGTCGTGTGCTCGACGAAGTCGACCTCCGCACCCGTCTGGGTTTCGAGGTCGTCGATCAGGTACGACACGCTGTCGTCTTCCTCAGGATTGACGACGGCAATGTCTGCGTCGACTGGCTCCGGTGGCTCGTCACCGTCGTCTTCGACGACTTCGAGCGTGATATCCTGTGTACCCGGAGAGTCACCGATGTTCTCGACATCGACCTCGACATCTATTGGGTCGTCACCCTGAGAGACGTCGGCGTCCTCGGGGTCGAGGTTCGAGAGTTCGTACTCGGCACCCTCGCCGACGTCGATCATCGCCGTCTCGTTGTCGTCGTCGCTGAAGACGCCGTGTTCGTACTCACCGGGGTCGGCAGTCACTTCGACGTCCTCGAAGTCGACCGTCTTCGTCTGGTCGGCATCGAGCGTCACTTCCTGGCTGTCGACCATGTCACCGTCGAAGCGGAACTCGACGTCCTGCGTGGCCGTCGCATCGGGCAGTTCCATCGCTGCGAGTCCGACGTACTCGTCGGCAGCGTACTCGACGGCGTTTATCATCAGCGTGTGCTCGTCGTCGGTGAAGTCGTCGTGACCGGTGAAGCCAGTCCGCCCACTCGAAGCGAGCAGAATCTGGTTGTCGTCATCGTTCACACCGATTGCCGCTCCATCAGGGTCGCCCCCACCGTCTGAGATATCCGCGAGGACGTCGCCGCTGTAGTCGTCGAACCACAGTCGGTCGGCCTCCGGACTGTCGTGGTATCCGACCACGTCACCGTCCTCACCGATGCCGTCGAACAGCGGGTGGTCCTCGTTGATGTGGAGGTCGGCACCGCTTCCGTCGAAGTCGCGGTCCGTGTCTCCGGGGTCACTGAACTCGTCTTCGAGTTCGACCACAGCATTCGACTCACCGTCTTCCCACTGGTCGAGGTGAATCGCAGCCTGCGTGTCGTCGAGTTCGTCGTAGAAGTCACCGACATCAGTGTCGCCGAAGTGGTTGACGACGTAGACGTCGTGGTCAGTGTAGTCCATCAGGTCGTCCGCGTTAATCTGCTGGACGATGTAATCGTCGTGGAGTTCGTCGTCGAGGAAGTCAGCCAGTGCATCTGCCATGTGTGGCGAATCAGCCTGGCGCTCTGCCATTATCTCGGCACGGTCTGCAGCCCTGTCCTCGGGGTAGCCCCGCTCTATAAGTGAGGCTTCGAGCGCGTCCGTGTCGATGTCGTTGTCGACAACTGCCACGGTTACCTCGTCAGTCGGCGGAACCGTGTTCGTCACGTCCGCTGAGACATCGATTTCCTCGCCCGAACCGATCTCGTCGGGTGCATCGAGATTACTCACCTGGAAGAAAACGGGGTCGACGACCGTTAGCGAGCCGGAGATATCGTCATCCTCGGAGGCGACCGTGTGCGTGTAGTCACCTCTGTCGAGCGTGTTCGCGGGCACGTCCTCGAACGTCACCGTCTGTGTCTCGTTCGGGTCGAGTGAGACATCTTCGACAGTCGCGTCGAACACCACGTCCTCGGTGTCGTCGTCGACGACTTCGAGGGTGAGGTTCTGCGTCCCTGCCTGTGTACCCTCGTTGTCGACGTCGACGTCGACATCGATCGGGTCGTCGTCAGTTTCGACCTCTGCGTCCTCTGGGTCGAGGTTCGACAGCTGGAAGTTCTCCTCGTCGGGTTCGGTCACGGTAATCGGTGCGACGTCGCTATCGTTCTCGCTGAAGATACCGTGGCCGTACTCGTCAGCCTCGGTGTCTGGAATCGTCACGTTGAACTCGACCAGCTGTGACTCGCCGGGGTCGAGCGAGATGACGGTCTCACCTTCACCCACGAGTTCCGACGCTGCGAACTCGACGGAGTTGGCGAGGAGGTCTTTGCCGTCGTCGGCGAAGTCAGCTGGGTCCATGATGTCGCCACCGAGTGCGCTCTGGAAGACAAGCTGGCGCTCGTGGTCGACAGCAGCGATGGAACCGATTGTTCCTCCCTCCTCACCGAAGCTGACCGATCCAATCTCGGTCGCACCGGTGTCGTCGAACGTCGAGAACGTCGCCAGGTCGTTGTCCGCGTTGGCTATCAGCGCGCTCTCACCCTCATCGGCGATGCCGTCGAAAATCGGGTGGTCCTCTTCGGGAGTTATCCACGCACCAACATCGGTGTTGAATTCGTCCTCGATGATGCCGGGGTCTCCGGTCTCGTCACCGATGGCACGGACGCCGTCGGCGTTGAGCGTGCTCCCGGTGTTCCGCGAGTCGAGCAACACAGCCGCTGTCGTGCTGTCGACGTTGTCGACGAAGTACTCGACGTGTTCAGTGCCGACGTCACTGTTGTCCGGACCCCAGTTCTGGACGACGTGGACGTCGTAGTCGTTCAACTGGTCTTCCCAGGCATCTGAATCCTGTCCACCGTCGATTTCATCCTGGTAGAACCGGTCGAGCGTCGCGTCTTCGAGGCGGTCGGAGAGAATCTCGTCGATGTCCTCGACGTGGGTCCCACCACCTGTGTGTGCGAGTTCGACCATGGCGACACTGAGCTCGTCATCCTCGCCTTCGAGCGTCACACCACCGGACTCGGCGGCAGTCGCACTCTGGGTCAGTTCGCCGGAGCCGGCGTACTCGACGGAGTTGACGATAATCTGGTGTGCATCCTCGTAGAACTCGTCGATGTCGATGACGTCGTTACCGAGCATGCTCTGGAGCACGAGGCCTCGGTCGTAGTCAACGACACTGACGGGCTGATTCGGTGGGCTGTCGCCGCCACCGAAGCTCCCGGTTGCGATTTGCTCGCCCGAGAAGTCGTGCATCGACGCGAACGTTCCCTCGTCGACCTCGTCGTCTTTCATCACTCTGAAGGAGTCACCTTCGTCGACGACACCGTCGAATATCGGGTGGTCCTGCTCGGCGTTCATGTACGCGTTCTGAGTCCCGTCGAGCTGATCTTCCATCTGCTCGGGGTCCCCAGTCACATCCGAGAGGGTGTGGATAGCGTCGGCTGTGGATTGCCCGCCAGTTCCCCAACTATCCAGCATGACCGCAGTCGTGTCGTCGTCACGGTTGTCGAGGAAGAAGTCCATGTGAGACTCCTCCTCGTCGACGGAGTGGAACACGTAGACGTTGTGCTCACTGTCGGTCACCGAGTCCTCCCAGTCGGAAACGTCGTCCTCCCAGTAGCCGGTCACCGTGTCGTCCTCACCGAGTTCGTCGTCGAGCAAGTCCTCGACGAACCCAGCACCGCGGGTTCCGTCTTCACTGAAGTCGACGACAGCGACGTCAAGCGGCGTGAGACCGGGCACATCGACGTCGAAGTCGTACTCGACAGTCTGCGTCCCATCGAGGTCACCTGTGTTGGTCACGTTGGCGGAAACGGGAATCTGACTTCCGGCTTCTGCCTCGTCTGGTGCCTCGAAGTCGGTCACCTCGAAGAACGCTTCACCAACCTCGATGACCTCGATCTCTGCGAACTCCTCGTCGAAGTCAGCTTCGACACCGTGCTCGTAGACGTCTGGCTCGAAGTCGACGCCGATGTCCTTGCCGAATGTGACGTTCTTCGTCTCATCGGGCTCCATCGTCACCTCGACGCTGTCCTCGACATCGCCGTCGAAGACGTACTCGATGTCCTGGGTCGATTCTTCACCACCGACGTGTTCGAGCGTCGCCGTCACGTTGAGGTGTTCACCCTGGTCGATGGTCTCAGGTGCGTCGAGTTCAGCGATGTTGATCTGCTCTGGCGTCGTGACCTGCAGTGGCGTGCTCGCGAGGTCGTCGTCTGTCGTTATCTCGTGTGCGTAGTTGCCGGGGTCGAAGTCGTCGTCGAGCGTCTCCTCGAACTCGACGGTCTTGCTCTCACCGTCTTCGAGGTGGACGGTCTCACTCGCACGGTCGTCCGATGCTGGTCCGAGATACGTCACCATGTTGGCCAGCAAGTCGAGACCGTCGTCAGTGAACTGCTCTGGCAGGTCACTCTGTGCGTTTATGCCACCGACGGTGTAGAAGATCTCAGTCTGACCGTCGGTGTCGGTGTATCCGATAGTCGGGTTGCTCTCGCCGTCGAGCCGTCCGTCAGCGAGCACCTGACCGTCGAGCGCACCGGCCGGGAACCAGAGCTGGAACGTGTCGTCTTCGATGACGGTGACCTCACTTCCTGCAGTTCCCAGTCCACGGAAGATGTCGTGGTCCTCTTGGACTTCGAGAACCAGGTCGTCACCATCGGCACTCGTCGCTTCGGTGTCGGATGGGTTGGGTGTGCCGTCGATGTAGCCCGCGCCGATTGGCGTGTTGTCGAGTGAGAACACCTGCACTGCGTTCCCTTCGTCGATGCTCCCGGAGTCTAGGTAGACGACGCCCTGGTCGTCATCGAGTTCGTCCTTCCACTCCTCCTGGAGGTGCAGACTCGGAGGGATGTAGTTATCCGTCGGGCCCAGTTCGTCTCCCAGGTCGTTCACCACGTGCACGTCGTAGTCACCGACGATACTCGAATCGTCCTCGATGTCTTCGAGATAGAGGGTGTCGATGTCGTAGTGGTCGCCGAGTCTGTCATCGAGAATATCAGCAATAGCGTCGATACCCACGAGGTCGTCGGGACTCGTATCTGTGGTCCCAGTTGCAGCTTCGAGACTCTCGTTGAGTTCGGTGTCCTCGAGGTCGTCGGGAATCTCGTCCGGATCGTTCCCGACGACTGCGACATCGACGTCCTCGGTGATGCTGTACGAGACGTTCTGTTCACCAGCGGCACCGCCGGTGTTCTCTATCGTCGTGTTCAGCGTGTACTCCTCACCGGGTTCGAGCAGTTCAGGTGCCCCGATGTCGTCGATCTCGAAGAACGGTTCCAACACACTGATCGTTGCTGTCTCGTCGTCATCGTCTGTGAACACACCGTGGTCGTACTCACCAGCAGGCTCGTCGACAGTGACGTCGAACGTCACTTCGGTGCTCTGGTCTGGCTGGAGTGTCACGTCTTCTTCGACCGCTGCTGCGGTGGCGAGGTCGTTGAATCGGAACTCGATATCTTGCGTGTCGCCGATGTTTCCGGTGTTCTCGATTTCAGCGGTCACCGTAATTTCTTCATCACGGTCAGCCTCGTCGGGTGCATCGAGATCAGTCACCTCGAAAAACGGCGCGTTGATGGTGATAGTATCGGTCGATTCGTGGTCGTCGCTGAAGATACCGTGGTCGTACTCACCACCTGGAAGTCCGTCAGTCGGGATGTTCGCGAACTCGATTTCTATTTCAGATGGGTCCGCTACTGGGTCCTCGACACCGGGTGCAGCCATGTCGACGAAGCGCTCGTCGATGGCACTGTCCTCATCGAGTGGTTCACCCTCCGGTGCGAACCGGAACTCGATGTCCTCTAGCGCACCGATGTCGCCGATGTTCTCGAGGTCAGCGGAGACATCAATCTGATCGCCTCCCTGAACGATAGCAGGTGCGTCGACGTTCGAAACGTCGATTTCACCGTGGTCGACGATTCCTGCAAGTTTCTCCTGTGCGAGCACGACATCAGAGAGACCAATCTCGTCGTCGCGGTTGAGGTCACCAGCGAACTCGAAGAACTCGGTGTCGTTGCCACGCACGCCCGCGACTTCCTCTTCGATGAGGACGACATCTGCGAGCGTCACTTCGCCCGTCTCGGTTACGTCACCGAGCACGGAGTCTGAATCGAGTGGGTTCATCTCGGAAACCGCATCGCCTGCGTGTACGATACCGTAGCCGTAGCGGCTGTCCGCAACCCCGTTCTCTGTTTCCGTACAGTGGGCGGCGTCCTCACAGGGGTCCCAGCTGTCGGGTGTCCAGGCAGTCTGTTCCGTTGCATCTTCGTAGTCAGTGATGTCAGCAGCAGGTGCCTGCTCCATCATGAGTGCGTACACCCCAGCCACACCCGGGGCGGAGAAGCTCGTTCCGGACGCCTCGTCGTAGCCCCCACCCATAGACGACGTCGGCACATCCTGTCCAGGGGCAGATACCGACGGCTCGATCCACTCGTCTGGCCAGTCCTCGTCGGCATCGCTACCCCAGTTATCAGCCTCTTCGAGCCACCCGGACGAGAAGCCTGCAACACCTTCTCCCTCGGTGGTCGCACCGATCGAAATCGAGTCGTAAATGTTCGCTGGGGAGCCGACGAGACCCTCGCCTTCACCGTCGTTCCCTGACGAGGAAATCGGCGCGACGCCCATGTCCCGGGCGTTCTGCAACGGCTCTATCCACGTGTCGTCGTACACGTTTGGACCAGCACCGAAGCTCATACTCGCGATGTCTGCCTGAATCGTTCCATCTGGGTCGATTGCGTACTCGAACCCAGCCAGCGTGTCGGTTGCGCCAACTCCTTCGAACACTCTGACGTGTTTCAGATTTGCGTCAGGTGCCACACCGTAGACACCCTCAATCTCTGCGTCATCGTCTGGTGGCTGTGCTGCTGCAACCCCACTCACCAGCGTTCCGTGGCCCTGTGTATCTTCGGCGTTGCCGTAGCCAACGTTCCCGTCGTCGTCGATTTCAGCCCATCCTCCGGGATACGATGGGTCGCCGGGGTCCTCCGTGAACAGGTCGATGTCAGGGTGGTCCGGGTCGACACCGGTATCCAGCACTGTCAGGTTCACACCCTCGCCGGTGGCGCCCTGGTCCCAGGCCTCGTCGACGTTTATCTGTTCCCACGCCCACGTACCCTCATCGCTGTCGAGGTCGGACGGCGTGAACACCGTCTCACCCTCTGTCGGTACCTCACCAGTCAACTCGTACTCAGGCACCTCGACGATGGATTCGACATCGGAGAGCGAAGCGATGTCGGACAGCGTGTCCTCGCTTGGCTCGAGCGTTGCTCTCACGGCGTTCGTAATCCAGTACGTGTTGACAACGTCCACACCCATGCCATCGAGCGACTCGACGACCGGGTCGTCCTCATCGACTGTGTTCTCTTTCAGAAAGTCGGCAATCTCTTCGCGCTCGGTGAGCGTCGCTGGAATTGCCGGGTCCTCGAAGGTGATGTACACCTCTTCGACATCGTCACTCCCTTCGAGTGTCGGACTTATCTGAACGTCGTCGTTCGTGTCTGTTTCGTCTGTCAGTTCCTCTGATTCATCTCCGAGCGCCGAATCGACGCTCTCACCGCCGTCTTCGCCCTCAGCAAGGTCCAGGTCTCCGTCCTGTACCTCCTCTGTGACAGCTGCACCTGCTCCGCCAGCAAATGCAATGGCCACTACCGACAGGACCATTATCACAGAAAGGAAAACGGCCGAAATTTTGTCAGCTCTGGTTGTCATGTCTTATGGCGTATGTCTGCGTGTTACTGTCGAGACATCTGTGCGTGCCTCAATGTTTATTTTCCAACAAGATGCGCTCTGCATTACATTCTCACACTGTGATTGAACTAACATAGTTGTTTTGGTATACATTACTGCCACGCACGTGCAACTCGTTTTGATGGCTGTTTCTACGTTTGTAACGAGAATCTCTGAAGTCGACAAAAGGACGATACAGCGTTTGATTCGCAGAGTTCGTACACCAATGGATGATTTTGGACATCGCCAGTTCCTCTCAGTAGTGCCCGCATCGTGTTATTAAAAGAAAAAGTTCATAAAATAGATAATAATTCAAATACATATGCAGTAGCTAAATAAGACGTATTATTGTCATATGTACCATGTCTGCGGGAATTTGTCGGGTCAACAGCCTCGGTTCACGGTCGACAGATGCGAGTCGTTCTCAGTCCGACTGGACCCGGGTTGATATCAGTCGTCGTCTATATCGACCGGGACGGCGCCTGCGGTCGCGACTTCGAGTTCGTTCCGGTTGAGGTCGAGCGCACGGAACGCGATGTCGAGGTGGTCTGCATCGTCGTCGATGTGCACGTCGACGTAGTAGGTGTTCCCACCGACGTACTCGGGCGTTGCCCGCGCCCAGTTCGTCCAGTCTTCGGTCGGTCGGTCGTTGGTGTCGTGGCCGTAGTACGCTCTGAACATCCGCCTGTCGAGTCCGGCTTCACTCGATACCTCAACCTCCAGCGTCACCTCGTTCTCGGTAATCGTCTCGTTCGGTGCGTAACCCTGTACGTCAACAGACTCGATGTTCGGCGGCGCCTCGTCGTCGCTGTTACCAGCGAACATCGCGCTGGTGGAGATGCTGCGGTTTTGCTCGAGTGAGTTGCCGTCGAGTTCGACGACGACGTCAGTGTCTGGACCGACTGGTCCGTCGATTCCTACCTCGGGCATGTCTGGTACCTCCTCGTCGATAACGGTGTCGCCGTCGAGTTCGACTCTGATTTCGTCTGTGTCGACGCTACCCTGGCCGCGGGTGGCGAGGCGAGTGTCACCCTGATCGGCTGCCCAGGCTGCTCTGATATCGAGCCGGTCGTCGATGCTCCAGTCCGCGTTGGGGATGAGCGGCTCAGCGTTCACCTCTGTGTCGACGGTCTCGTTAACCTCTGGACTCCAGTTAATTCCAACGTATCTGAACTCAGAGGTGTCTCCATCACGGAAGACGTTCTCGTACAGTCCGTCTGCGCTTCGAATCCACGTCATCTCGCTTCGGTCACCGACACTGTCGGGAGTCGCAATCGGCAACTGGCCAGGGAAGCGGTCCTGGTCGACGGCCGAGAAGAACGACGAAATCTCGTACTCCTCGTCTTTCGGACTATAGAGCGTCATCTCTTCTTCGGCGAATGTGTCAGGGTCGACGACGAACGGCTCACCGTCCTCGCTGATAGTTTCTGTGGTCCCAACCAGTGAGTACACTCTCGGTGAATCGAGTTCGTCACCCTCGTCGGGAACCATCAGGTAGTTTGTCGAGACGTTCGTAACGCTGTCTTCATCAAGTGGTGTGTAGTGCGCCTGTTCACCGAAGCCACCCAGGAAGAATGCGGGCGGTGCAGGTTCCATGTCGATTCCAACGTGGATGTTCGCCTGATACGAGAGAACGTCGAACGGTTCGTCATCGGAGACTGCGCTCGTATCGAGGTCGCGGACCACCGTTTCAGTCTCGTCGATGACGACGTGGTCGTTGCTCTGGTTCACGACGACATCCTCTTTAACTGCGTACGCACCTTCGATGTCACCCGATTCTGTGTCCTCGTACTCGGCAATCGAGAAGAAGCCGAGTTCTTGCTCCGAGGCCGGGAGGATGAACGAGTAGTCCGTCTTGTCGATGAACGCCTCGAACGTAAAGTCCTGGAACGTGCCATCAGTCGCGTACGTCTGCAGCGCTTCAGTGAAGAAATGATCTTCATTCTTGTCGTTGAACTCCTTCTCGACGGTTATCTCCAGTCCCTTCGAGAAGCCGAATATCGCCTCGTAGTTCTCGCCATCGTCATCCTCGAACGTGACAGTTCCGGAGTTCTGCCCGAACGCATCTGTCGTGTTGACGGAGAGCTCGACGTACTCCGTCTCACCGGGGTCGACTGTCACAGACGTCTCATTCAGTTCAGCATCCGCGACCTCTTCACCCTCATCGATGTTCAGCGTCGACGCCTCTCCGTCGAGTGTGACCGACTCGTCGCCGATGTTCTCGACCGGATAGACTGCCGTTTCGGTCGTCGCTTCGCTTATCGTCCCGAAGCTCTTGACGGCGTCGTGAATGATAATTTCGCTACCGAGTGCCGACGTGGCGTTCACCTGCCCGGCGCCCTGCCGGAAGACATCGTCTTCGAAGTCTCCGTCAAGCGGGTCTGCGGTCGTGATTAGCCTGTCTCTGGTCTCTGCTGGGTCGAGTTCACCGTGCTCTTCTATCATCAACGCCGCAAGTCCGCTGACGTGTGGTGCAGACATCGACGTTCCACCCTTCGCAGTGTATGGGAACTCACCTGCATCGTCACTTCCTGCTGCTGTGATTGGAATCCCTGGTGCAACAATTTCGGGCTTGACCAGCTGTTCGATCTGTGTCGGACCGCTCGAAGAGAACTCAGCAATCTCGTCGTATGGCTCTTCAGTTGCACCAACAGCGATGGAATCTTCCGCCACTGCCGGTGAGCTTATCGTCTGTAATTCTGTACCGGAGTTACCGGCAGAGGTGATGACAGTCACCCCTTCGTCAACGGCGTCCTCGACAGCATCAGTGAGTGGATCACTCTCCTGTTCAGGTCCGCCCAGGCTCATCGAGACGATGTCTGCACCGTTATCTACTGCGTAATCAACTCCCTCGGCGATGTCCGACAGTGAACCTGACCCGGCGTCGTCCAGCACCTTGACGTCCATCAGGTCCGCCTCGGGCGCAACGCCAACGTAATCGCCATCTTCGGTTCCGTCACCGGCGACGATACCAGCAACGTGTGTCCCGTGACCCTGCCTGTCACCGAGTCCATCACCAGTGAAGTCGACTCTGTCGACAACTCTGTCACCGAAGTCGGGATGCTCGTGGTCGATTCCCGTGTCGAGGACGGCAACAGTCGTTCCATTCCCGCTGACATCGAACTCGTCTCGAGCGGACGGTCCATCGATTGCATCTGTCGACTCATCCAGTTGCACCTCGAACTGAGCGTCGAGATAGACTCCCTCGACACCACGGAGTGAGCGTTCTGAGAGCAGGTCGCTCTCTCCTGTCGCAACGCCTGCCTTCGCATCGATGGCTTCGAGCGTTGTCGTGTCTTCGAGTGACTGTGTGCTCGGTCCACGGAGATAGCGCTCGTCGCTGTAGGTGACAACGACCGGCGTTCCTTCGAGTTCGTCGTCAGCGTATCCCTGTTCGAGCAGAAGGTCGATGTTGAACAGCTCTTTGCTGAAGACAGACAAGTCTACGCCAGCGGGAACAAGATATGTCCCTGTTTTCTGCTCAACCGCGCGATACTGCGCACGTTCACCGTCGGCATCCTCGACGAGGAACTGTCTCTCATCACCCGAACCCAGAACCGTCACCGTGTGTCCTGTGACGAGTGTCAGCTCTTCACTCTCGACATCCGGTCCAAAATTCACCGGGTCGTCGGGTTCGTCAAACTCGGGAATTTCAGCGACTGTCCCGTCTGTGTGGTCATTTCCTGCGATACCGCCAACAGCCGTCCCGACCGCAACCATCGAGACGACCATGAGTACGCTGAAAAACAGCGCTGTGAGTCTGTGCCGGCCCATAGGTGCGAGTACTATGCAATTAACTTAATACCATCGGTCATGTAATTGTCATGCAAAAATCACCACCTTGTAACAAAAAAGGCGTTCTATGGTCAAATTTGGCCCATCAAATATGTCTATAAATCATTCACATCTGGTTATGAGTTTTTGATAGCACTTCTCTCACCTGTTCAAGCCTTGCTCTCGGCCTGCTAGAGGCTTTCACAAGGTGAATTATTACAGAGATTAATTCAAAAAGTCAGAACCGAGAGAGTCTCAGATGGTGCCTATCAATCAGACTGCAACAGCAGCAGTCGAACCAGAGCCACCACCTTCGACGGTGATGTCACCGTCATTCCACAGCGGGTTGAGTGGCTCAGCACCTTCACCGAGCACGTCCGAGTCTGCTTCGTCGATCTCGATGTCGGTTTCACCGGCCTCAACTCCCTCGAACTCGATCTCCGCAGCGTCGAGCGGGGTGTTGGTCTCGCTCGCGTCGCTGGCGACGAGCAGCACCTCTCCGTCGTCAGCGTCTTCATCGTTGATAGTTGGACTGTCCATGTCGACACCCTCTGCGTCCACGAACTCGACAACGTCAGGGTCGAACTCGAAGTGCAGCTCGTAGCCCTGGACGTTCACGTCCTCGTCCTGTGCTTCGATAGTGAAGTCGACAAATCCGGTCGATTCGGTCGACTCACCCTCATCGAGCGTGATCGTTTCGCTACTCAGTGACCCGCTGACCTGCGAATCGCCGACCATCAGAGTGGCCGTCTCGCTGTCGTCGTCGCTGAACAGTCCGTGGTCGTACTCACCAGCGTCGTCCGGCGCGTCGAGAGTGATCGACACCTCTTCGCTGTCACCCGGTGAGAGTGTCAGGTCTTCTTCGGCGGTCTCTTCGACAGCAGGATCGTCGAAGTCTCCGTCAGCGTCCAGTTTGAACAGGATGTCCTGGGTATCCTCGTCTTCACCGGTGTTCTCGACCGTTGCGTTCACCTCGATCTCTTCGCCTTCGTCAGCCTGCTCTGGTGCGTCCAGATTGGACACCTCGAAGAACGGCTGTTCCTCGTCTATCGTGAGCATGAAGTCAACATCGTGGGTCGTCTGACCGACATCGACTATCACATCTGTGACCTCGTCGTCGTCGCCTGTTGCGTCCGCCTCAGCAGTCACCGTGTAGCCGTCGTCGACGTTCACGTCCACACCACCGATGCGGTAGTCGACGCTGTCGTTACCTTCGTCGACGGTCACGAACTTCACGTCACCAGTCTCTTCGACTTTGACGGTCACGTCGGTGTCCTCGGAAGCCGCCTCATCAAGAGAGACTGTACCGCTGACTGCACCCTGGTCGGCGTAGTCGAGCGCAATGTCTCCAACGTCAGTCGTCTCGTCCGCTTCTATCTCGAACGACAGCACGTCCGAGTCCGCGAAGTCCTCTGCACTCACCTGGACGCCGTGTTCACCAACCGGCAGGTCCGGCACCATGAACTCACCGTCTTCGTCCGTTGCCTCCTCGACGACAACCGGGTCGCTGTCGCCGTCAGTGTCGAACGGGAAGACGTACAGCGTCGCGTCCTCGATGCCCTCACCGGTTCCGGGTGTGCTGTCGACATCCGTCTCACCAGAGGCGATTACCGCCCCTTCGACGTCACCCAGGTCGCGCTCCATCGAGAAGTCTACGTCCTCGGTCTCCTCACCGACATCTACCTCGACGTTCTCGACTTCCTCGTCGCTGTAGTTCTCTGCGCTCGCGGTCACCGTGTAGCCGTCGTCGACGTTCACGTCGACCTCGTCGATGGTGTACATCGACGTGTTATCTGCACCTTCGATGGTCACCGTCGTGTAGTCGCCCGTCTCGTAGACTTCGACTGTTACGTCGACATCCTCGCCGGGGTCAACCGTGTCCAGGTCGACTTCACCGCTGATCGAACCGGCTTCTGCGTAATCCAGTTCCGCATCCACTGTCGTCAGTTCGTTCGCCTCTATCTCCACCGTGCCCGCGAACGTGGCGAATCCATCGGCGCTTATTTCGACGCCGTGTTCACCTGCTGGCACGTCCATCGCTTCGTAGGCACCGTCAGCGTCGGTCGTCGCTATTTCGACACCCTCACCTGAACGGTCCGTATCGAACGGGAACGCCGTCACGGTCGCGTTCTCGATGCCCTCACCGTCACCGGGCGTGTCCTCCGGGCTGGCAGTGTCGCCCGATGCCGTCACCATGCCGTCGAGGTCGCCAACTTCACCGACCTCGATCTGCTGTGGTGAGACACCGTTGACCGACACCGTCACCTTCCCGGGTGAGGTAACCGGCGCCGACAGTTCCACCGTCTTCACCTCGTCCGGTTCCAGCGTCACCGTCTCCGTGTCCACCGACGTGTTCCCGAAGTACAGGCTCACGTCTTTGGACCCGTTCGCGTCACCTTCGTTCACCACAGTGGCTTTCGTCTCCAGCGTGTCGTTGACGAACAGGTCCTCGTCAACGATGCTGTGACCCGTCACCTCGATGTCCGCGTCCGTCCGCACGACCTGGACGGTCTCGAACTCGCTGTCGTCAGCCGTCTGCAGTCCGTGCTCCGTATCGCCCGGACGCTGGTCCGTCGGCACCGTGTACTCGAACGACACGTCCACCGACTCGCCTGGCTCCAGTTCCTCGCCCGCAGCGCCAGCAATTGCGTCCGTCACGTGCGTCACCATGTTGCCCAGCAGCGTTTCGGATTCTTCGGACCAGTCTCCGCGCTCGTCTGCGAAGAACGTGTATCCGCTCACGCCCGACAGAATCTCCTGGTCGTCATCGCTCACTGCGATGACCGGAATGTCCGGGTCGCCACCGAAGCCGTGGTCAAGGGACTCACCCAGCACCGTTCCGCTGTAGTCTTCGAAGCCAGCGCCGTTATCCGACCCACCGGTTGCCATCGGAATCACGTCACCGACGTCACCGACACCGTCGAAGATTGCGTGCTCTTCGACAATCTCGAAGTCAGCGTTCGAGGGATCCTCGGTGTACACCTCGGGGTCGTCACGTTCTTCGACCAGTTTCTCTATCGAGTCTGGGTACGCTTCGTCCGAGAAGCCTTCCTCACCATCAACGTACACCACCGACTGGTCATCCGACAACTCATCCAGGAAGTCTGCCGCCCGGTCGTTGTCGTTGAACCGCTGGATCACGAACACGTCGTAGTCATCCATCGCCGCTATCAGGTCTTCGTCCTCCACGTTCAGGTCGTCGACCGTTCCGACAACATCGTCGTCAGTGTTCTCCTCAATGATGTCCGCCAGCGTCGGTGCGAAGTAGTTATCGCCATCGTCGTCCGTGTCCGCTACCAGCACGTCAGCTGGCAGGTCGATCCCGCCATTATCATCGTCGGCCGTCGAGTCGACCACGTCACCGTCGAAGACGTACTCACCCACGAACGTCCCTGGCAGCCCGCCCGTGTTCTCTATTGTCCCGTCGACTTCTATCGTCTCACCCTGCTCCGCCGTCAGCGGTCCATCGAAGTCCGTCACTTCCATGAACGCATCCTCACCTTCGAGTACCTCTATCGTCGCGAACGCCGAATCCCACGTCGTCGTTGCGCCGTGTTCGTACTCATCCGGCGTCTGGTCTACTGGAATCTGCTCTTCGAACGTCACTGTCTCCACTTCACCCGGCTCTAGCGTCACTTCCTCTGTCGACCACACCTCACCGTCGAACGTGTAGTTTACGTCCTGCGTCGTCGTCTCCGTTCCAACGTGCTCCAGGTGGACCTCCACCTCAATCTCTTCGTTCTGCACTGCCTCCGCTGGCGCGTCCAGACCCGTTATCTGCACTTCATCCGGCGCTATTATGTCCACCGTCTCCGTCGCCGCGTCGTCCTCAGACGTCACCGTGTGGAACGTCGGCCCTGGCGGGAAGTCATCCGGTACCGAAGTCTCGAAGGTTACGTCCTCGGACTCACCTGGGTCCAGCGACACCGTCTCGCTGTCTTCACCCAGTATCGACGTTCCTTCCGTCACCGTTCCCGTTGCACCGTACTCCACCATGTTCGCTATCAACTGCTCGTGCTCGTCGAAGAACTCACTTGGTGGGTCGAAGTCCGGGTTCGTCGCGCCGATCGAGTAGAAGAACTCTACCGGCCCGTCACGGTCGCTCATTCCCAGCATCGGCTCTCGGTCACCTGCCTGGCCACCCTCTGCCAGCGTCGTTCCTTCCAGGTCTGCATCCGTGTACCACAGCGCCCAGTCGCCTTCACGTGGCGTGAACACCTCACCTTCGTCTGCCAGACCCGTGAAGATTGGGTGGTCTTCTTGCACTTCCAACTCGAAGTCATCCATCGAGCCGTAGTCTGTCGACTCCACGTTGTCCGGGTTCGGTGGGTAGAACTCACCGTCAGGGTCCAGATACCCTTCCCCGATGTCCGTGTTGTCCAGCGCGTACGCCTGCAGTGCGTTCCCTTCATCGATGATGCTCGAATCCAGGTTTATCACTGCCTGCTCATCTGAGAGCTCCTCTTTCCACTCCTGCAGGTCTACCGCTGGCGGGTCGTACGTGAATCCGCCTTCGTCACCGAAGTCCTGTACCACCAGCACATCGTAATCCTCCACGATGCTCATGTCGTCCACCAGGTCCGTGTACGGCACTTCCTCCACATCGTAGAGGTCATCGTCCAGGTTGTCCTCCAGGATGCTCGCCGTCCACGCAATACCCTGCTCGTCGTGTGGCGACTCCGCCGGCTCACCGCTCGTCGCTTCCACGCCATCTGTGGACTCCTCAACCGAGTCGCCCAGCGACAGCGTGTCCGGGTCGTTCCCGATTACCGCCACGTCACCGCCGTCCCCACCCAGCGTGTACTCGATGGTCTGCTCGTCACTCGCTTCGCCCGTGTTCTCTATCGTCGCATCCACCGTGTAGGACTCGTTCTGCGTCAACTCGCCCGGTGCATCCGTGATGTCCACCTCGAACACCGACTCGAACACCGTTATGTTCGCGTGCGCAGCGTCGTCGTCGGTCACCACACCGTGTTCGTAGTCACCCGCTGGCACGTCCACCGTCGGTGAGAACGTCAGATCCTCGCTCTCACCTGCATCCAGCTCCACGTCCTCTTCAGTCAGCAGGGTCTCGCCCGCAAACTCGAAGTGGACGTCCTGGGTGGCATCCTGGTTACCCGTGTTCTCTATCGTCGCGTTCACGTCTATCTCCTCACCACGGTCAACCTCTCCCGGCGCATCCAGGTCCGTCACCGCGAAGAAGTCGTTCAGCACCGTCAGCATCGCTGTCTCGTTGTCGTCGTTGCTGAAGACACCGTGTTCGTACTCGTCACCCGGCAGGTTCGGCACTTCTACCTCGTAGGCCGTCTCCATCGAACTGTTGTCCTCGCCTGCTGGAGCCAGGTCGCCGATATTCATTGCAACTTCCTCACCACCGAGGCGGAACTCCAGCGCCTGAATCGTTCCCAGGCCGCCAGTGTTCTCTGCATCTGCGCTCACTTCGATGACGTCACCTGGCTCGGCCTCCGTTGGCGCGTCCAGGTTCGAAATCTCCACGTGCGCAGACCCGATCATGCCCGCCAGGTACTGCTGAATCAGCACCGCGTCGATGACTGTTATCTCTCCGTCACGGTTGACATCTGCGAGTTCCTCGTTGAACGTCGCATCGTCGTCGAGCACACCAGCCAGATACTGCTGGATCTTCACCGCATCCACGATTGTGATATTGCCATCTTCGTTCACGTCACCCACGTCGTACTCCGGGACGGACGGCCCGAGTTCGGCGACTGCATCGCCCGAGTGGACGATACCGTAGCCATATCGGCTGTCTGCAATCCCGTTGTCAGTCTCCTCACAGTGGG
>PUMG01000096.1 GCA_003551265.1 Halovenus sp. | reverse complement strand
CCGCCTCGATATGAAGGTCAGTCACAGTGGCTCCACGCTCGGTGAGTGCGAGCAGTGGCGACCGGTCAGCGAGGACAACCTCGACCAGCCCACCGTCGTCGTCACGGCGGACGAGGCGAACGTCAGCGATGCCGTCGGTATCCGTGGCTGCTTCGAGAACGGCTGTTGTGGTCGTTTCACGCGCCTCGACGAAACACACCAGCGACCGGTTCTCTCCCGGAACGAGACCCGAGAGTGCAAGCGTACAGCCGGTTGCCGATGAAATCGAGACCAGCGGTTCGAACGGGTCGTCGTAGCGAAAGCGCAGCTCGAGAACAGTGTCGCCGAGGAGCAACAGCTTTCGTTCGGTCGCAGTGATGGAAAAGGCGATGCGACGGCCGAGCGCAGTGAGCGCCGTGCGTTCGGTGTCGTCGAAGGCGTCGTCGGTTTCCGCACGAACCACCAGCACGCCGTAACCCGTCTCGCCGTGTGAGAGAGGGGCAGCAGCGAGCAGTCCGCGTCCTTCCTGTTGACTCGCAGGGCCGGGGTCGTCGGGTGCGACCAGCGTCCGGCCGCTCTGGAGCACCCGCCGGATGATGCTCGTCCGTCCCGCACCGTCGAATCGGTCAGGGCTCTCACCTGCGTGGGCACGGACAGAAACCTTGTTCCGCGTCGGAGACCGCTCAGCTATCCAGACCGCCGGATAGATGTCGGTCAACTGGTCACAGACTCGCTCGTCGATTTCCGCCCGCGTGAGCGCATTGACCAGGTGTTCGTCGACGGTATCGAGTGTCGTAACGATACGTTTGAGCCGACTGTCCCGAGGTTTTGCGCCGTCACTCAGCCGTTCGAACTCGTCAGCAATCTCTTCGCGCGTCGGTGGGTCCATCCGCTCCAGCAACGCGTCGATACCCTGCCACCCACCGACGGCTGCGACCACTCGTGCGTCGACCCCGTCGACCAGCAACTGCTGGCCGAAGCGCTGTCTGAGCGTCGACGGTGTCACCTCGGCGAAAACGGTCCGGCCGCTCTGTCGTGCTGCGCGGTCGGCGACGTCGTCGACGAGCATCTGGATTCGCCGCGGTGTGACGTCGACGACCCGGTCATCCTCCCCGATGTCGTTGCTCCTGACGTACTGTTGCAGGTCGTGTGCGACCCCATCGGGAGCATAAGCTGTCCGCTGTCCGCCGTCGGCTTCCCTGACGGTCAGAAACTGCCCCGAGCGCTCACGCCCGCCGTCGATGTCCGCTGGTCTGAGCCGCGAAATCTCTGCCGCTCGCAGACCGACCTCGCCACAGAGACGAACCACCAGTTCCTCCCGGTGGGTCGTCGTCGCCTCCCGGAGACGTTCGTACTCCCGGGCATTCAACCGAAACTGTGAGGTACTCATTTCGGGTTTGTAGAAAAAAACGAAATGCTCGATAATAGTGGTTGTGGTCACGGTCGAACACCCAACATCGAACAGCGGATGAGCAGAGAAAACGAGTGACGTGACGTGCTCCCACGACTAAAGTCGTGGGCTTCCCACCCGGTGTTGGCCGAGCAGGTCAATCCTGAAGGTTGGGAATCTAAGCTTTGTGACCGACGACACTGGCTCCGCCACGAAGCCGTTACTCCTACCGTGTTGACGGCTTGGAGGTATCTTGTTTTGTGTCGGTCGGCGCGGTCGGCTTACTTGTTTGATTTCGACTCTCGCCGTGGCAAACACCGAGTCAACTGCCAGTTTTCCGCGCACAAAAATCGTTACGGGCGGTCGAACAATCAAGCTTACGGCGCGTATCCCAGACTGAAGTCGTGGGTTTTGCGCCTGTTCCACGCTATAAGCAGCAGCACCCGAATCGCTCACCGGAAACTTCGCTGGTGGGCAACGAGCAGAGACTGGTCTCTGAGTTCGCAATAATTTTGTATCACGAAATACCTACGAAGGAGGTTACCCGTCGCCAGCGTTGCGGAGGAAATGAAACACGTAGGTCTGCGTGTACCCGGCGTACTCACCACCGAGCGCCTCGCGGAGTGCGCGCGAGGTGTCTGTGTAGTTGCCCTGCTCACACCCCGGATAGTACTCATCAATCGTTTTTCGAATCCAGGTGTCGAGCGGGACGGCCTGTGTGTAATCGAGTGCGAACAGGAGGACACAGTCGGCGACTTTCTCGCCGACACCGACGAACTCGGTGAGCGACTCGCGTGCCTGCTCGTAGGGCTGTCCGCGGACATCGAGTGGTGTCCCCTGCTCGACCAGTTCAGCCGACTTTCGGACGTACGGAGCGCGATAGCCGAGTGAGAGTTCTCGGAGTTCGTCCTCGGTTGCTGCTGCCAGTTGCGCCGGCGTGGGATAGGCGTGATACGTCCGGCCGTCGAACGTGACCGGCGTGCCGAAGGTCTCCCGGAGCGACTGTTGCATCTCGTGGATACGGGAGACACGCATCTGTGCCGAGCAGATGAACGAGATGAGTGACCCGAACGCGGGGTCCCGTACGAGGTGCATCCCCCAGTACGTGTCGTAGGCGCGCTGGACGAGGTCGTCCGGCGGTGCGCTCGCTCGAATCGCGTCGAGGTCGTCGTCGAGTCGAAGGCGACGGCGCAGCACTGACTCGGCGTCGACGCTCGACTGCCATTCGAGTGCGCCGTCGCGCTGTCGGACCCGGATGACAGCAGGTTCGCCCAGAGCGCGCGTCGTCGTCAGATACCACGCCTCACCACCGTAGAGGTGGTCGTCGGCAAAGTCCTGGCCATCTGCGCGCCACCAGAGATACGACTGGCCACTTTCGAGCGTCGACTGGAGGTCGAAGCCGCCGGGAACGTCCGACAGGTCGATTCGTCCGTGTTCCATCACCACGGAACAGGGACTGGAAGCGTTTGATGCTTTCGAGTCCAGCCAGACCACTCGCAGAAATGAAAGAACTCAGAGAGGCAGGCTAACCTTCATATTCGTTGGCCATCAAAGCGTAGACATGAACTGCAGAGTTGTCGTTGAAGCGGCTGTGCCAGTGTACGACGTCGGCACCACCGACGAAGCGGTGCGGATCGCTATCTCGAAGACCGGTGAGATGCTGAATCCTGACCTCAACTACGTCGAGATAAACATGGGAACGCGAACCTCACCGTCGGGAGAGGAGCTTCCGCCCGCGTTCATCGCGGCCGACGAAGCGCTGGTCGCCCTCGAACTGGAGATGACCGTGTTCAACGTCGAGCGCGAGGAGCACGCCGCCCGGATTGCACGGAAAGAAATCGGTCAGCGACTCTCGAACATCCCGCTCGACGTCCTCGAAATCGAGGTGCTGCCGGACGAGGACGACGAGGACGACGAAGATGAAGACGACGTGAGTGACCTCACTGACGACGAGACCGACGACCCCATCGAGACAGCAGACGACGAACCTGGCGACGCTGAAGCTGACGACGCCGAAACACAGGATGGCGATGCCGAGACAGCGGACGACGACGATGTGCTCCCGGAGTTCGAAGAGCTACTCGACGAGTGATGTGACCGTCTTTTTGCTGACTCGACCGGAACGAGCGTTGCGTCCGTCCCAGTTTTGAAAAAAGCGTGCGCTCAGTGAAATCTGGTGTGTAACAGCGCAGACCGCGACAAAAATCAGTCAGCCGCAGCAGAGACAGCTTCGGTCTCCTCGGCCGTCATCTGTGATGTAATCCCTCGTGCGAGGGCAAACACCGCCTCTTTGTGGTCTGTTTTCGATTTGTGAATCGATGTTGGCTGTACACCGAGTGTTACGTAGTGGTCGTGGTCTACCGTCTCTCCGGTCTCTTTTTCGTAGTGGTTCTGCACCTGAGCGAGGAGACCGTGAAGATGGATGAGCTCCTGCTTTTTCATGGTCGTCTTACCATAGCGACTGGAGGGTTATAATGCTACTCTGAGTAGCGTTAACACACAACGACGAGGAAATTACCCCTCAGCAGCCCTCGTGGCGATAGAGGAGCGTTTCGAGAATACAGCCACAGCACCGGGTCGTGACGAATAAAGAATACATATTCCGACGTTTCGATTCTCAATACGCATTTGAGTAGTGAGGATATGCGCTCTAATTATGTTCATCGAGTGCAACCGGGATTCCTCGACTGGCGACATCGGCTGCGAACGCACGGGAGTCTGTTTCGAGCGCCTCGAACGTGTTGTAGTGGACTGGCACGACGAGGTCCGGGTCGAGTGCTGCGGCCAGTTCGGCGGCCTCCTGTCGGTTCATCGTGAACGACCCGCCGATGGGTGGGACGAACACGTCGACGTCGAGTTTCTCGTGGCCGTCGATGACGTCAGTATCACCGGGCCAGAACACCCGAGTGCCACCGAGCGAGAGGAGAAAGCCACAGCCCCGCCCCCGTGGATGAAACGGCGTTCCGTCCGGCCGTGTTCGCGGTCCGTCGGGGTCGTTGTACGCCGGAACGGTCCACAGCGGGACGTCAGCGAGCAGCGCCTCGTCTTCCATGCCGAGTGTGACGACGTCGGAGGGCAACTCGACGAGACGAGGGAGGTCACGAGCACTCTGGCGAACGTCGATGCCGTCGAACGCTGCAACCGTTGCGTCGGATCTCGCCACCCGCTCGATGCCGTCCGGGTCGTAGTGATGTGTGTGCGTGAGGCACACGAGGTCACCGTCGGTTGGGCGGTGGGCCTCCCCGGCGGGGTGTGCATCTGCTGCAGTTTCGCTGTCGGCTTCCCACTCACCCGTGAGGACGCCGTACCGACCGGGGTCGAGGTAGACAACGGTGCCCCCGACTTCGAGTCGAACCGTCGCGTATCCGTACCATTCGACCGTCAAGTCGCCGTATGTGACTGCCATCGTGAACTCGTTTGGACGCGAGCGAGAAAAGTCCACGTGACGAAAACGGTTTGCGTTCGAGTCCGCTACGGGTGCGTATGAGTCTCGAAGACCTCAGGACGGACGTCGAAGCGCGCTACAGCGACCTCGGTGAGGAGATGACGGTCTCACTCGACAGAGAGACACGGAACGAACTCGCGCTGTTGAGTGTGGCGCTCGAACCCGACGAACCTGACGAACTCGTTCGTCGCGCGGTTCACATGCTGTTTCAGACGACGGTCGAGACCGCTCGCCTCGATTTTAACCTCCGGCGTGCTCACGACGTAACGTACGACGAATATCTCTCCGGGAT
>PUMG01000027.1 GCA_003551265.1 Halovenus sp. | reverse complement strand
GTGAATCACCTCGGGGTCAAGCCCCGAGGCTTCCCGTTTCCACGACGCACTTTGCAGACACACGCTGAAAGTCAGCGGTGTCCGTAGGGAGCGCAGTCTCCACGGGCGTGGATTCGGGCCATTCCAGCCCTAATTCAGAAAAGCCTCTCTTCAGGACGTTCATCGCTGCGTTCGCATCCCTGTCCGTCTTGAACCCGCAACTCGGGCAGGAGTGTTCACGCACCCAGATGGGTTTTGCTGTCTCCACACCGCACGACGCGCATTCTTTGGTGGTTCCCCGGGCTTCGACCTGCTTGACGTGACATCCGTACAGGTCGGCCTTGTATTCAAGCAGTGTGATGAATTGTCGCCACGCCGCATCCTGCTTGTTGCGGGCATTACGCGACTGTTCCAGCATCCCCTTTACGTTCAAGTCCTCAACGAACACGGCATCATACTCACGGACGAGACACGTCGTGATCTTGTGCTGGTAGTCCAGCACCTTCCGCTTAATGTGGCGCTTCACCTTCGCAACTTCCCGCCGTTGCTTCTCGTAGTTGTTCGACCCCTTCTCCTTGCGAGACAACTTGCGTTGCTCGCGCTGGAGTCGTTCGTACTCATCTTCAAGGTCAAGCCAGTCCACAGTCTTGCCATCAGAAGTGTGGAGGTAGTTGAGGATACCGAGGTCGATTCCAACGCTGTTGCTCGCGTCAAGTGAGTCCGCGTCGGACTTCTCGGGTAGGTCTGCACCGTCGGTTTCGAGGGCGAATGAGACGAACCACTCGCTAGTCGTCTCCTTTTTGATGGTGACTTCTTTGATGCTGGCTTCGTCTGGGATAGGGCGATGGTAGCGGATTTTAATGTCACCGATTTTGGAGAGTGAGAGTGTCGCACGTCGGCCACTCGTGTTTTTGAGTTCGAAGCCGGACTGCGAAAACGTCATACTCTGAAACTCTCGTGGCGACTTCCACTTGAGTTTTCCCACCTTGCGACCGTTCTCTTTCTGGTCTTTAAGCTTCGAGAGGTTGTCGTAGAACCGTGTTACGGTTCGTTGCAGTGCTTTCGAGTTGACCTTTGAGAAGACGGGGAACTCGTCTTTCCAACCGGGGAGTCGGTAGTGGTGTTTGTACGCTGACCCGATGTTGTCGGCGTCCACGTTTTCGTACTCGTACCGGGTGTAGTTGTACGCTTGGCGATGAATGTCGATGTGATGTTCCAGTTCTTCCGCTACCTCTTGTGTCGGATAAGCAGGGTAGCGGTGACTGTACTCCATCGATGTCTATTGATTAGTGGTATGTCCACTTAATGGTTTGTATAACGAGTTGTCGGATTCAACCCCGGGGCATTCTCCTCGAATTCTGTAAAATAGGTTCGTTCGGTTTGCGAACTCGTGACAGAGAGGAACCGACAGGCAAAAGCGCAGTTCGCCCGTCTGCTGTAACGATGCTCACCGGAACCAGTTCCGCCGTCGTCTCACACGCGCTCGAAACGGGCGACCCGTTTCCGGGCACCGGCGGCTTCGCCGGGGAAGTCGAGGAGGGACTCGTTCGTGATGTGCTCGGGCGCTACCCGCTGTTTGTCGATGTGACAGCCGAGAACTGGAGTCACCGGCCAGCGGAACTCGACCAGCCCGAGCGGTTGCCTGCCGGCTGTCTGTACGCTGATGGCGAGACGACCGAGGTGTGGTCGCTCCCACACCCGGAGCCACAACCGGACGAAACCGAGGCGGTTGAGGAACTTCGTGGGGTGCTTGCACAGACGCTTTCGGAGGTGGACCAGTCGGAACTCGCTGTCGCGTTCTCGGGCGGTGTCGACTCCGCACTGCTCGCGGCAGCGCTCGATGTACCGCTTTACACGGTTGGCTTTCCCGGAAGCCACGATATCGAGGCTGCTCGCTCGGGTGCAGCGTTACTCGACGCCGAGGTTCACGTTCTCGAACTCGACCACGACGCAATCGAGGCCGCACTCCCACACGTCGTCCAGGCGACCGGGCGGACGAACGCGATGGACGTTCAGATTGCGCTCGGGCTGTATCTGCTCGCCGAACACTGCAGCGAGCAGGGTTTCGAGCGACTCGCACTTGGCCAGGGAGCCGACGAACTGTTCGGCGGCTACGAGAAGGTGGCTCGAGCACCCGAAGACCACCGTGTCGCTGCCGGGACAGTCGAGGGAGCGCGCCGGGAAGTCGTCAGGACGCTCCCGGACCAGCTCGAACGCGACTGGCTCACAGTCACCGCCGGCGGTCTCGACCCGGTTCTCCCGTTGCTCCACGACCGCGTCGTCGAGACCGCACTGTCGCTGCCAGGTTCCTCGCTCGTGACTCCCGAAGGAGAGCGCAAGTGGGCGCTCAGACTCGCAGCACGCGAGTGGCTCCCGGACGATGTCGCCTTCCGGAAGAAGAAGGCGCTCCAGTACGGAAGCCTCCTCGCCCGGGAACTCGACCGACTGGCCCGACAGGCCGGATTCAAACGACGAATGGACGACCACGTCACCCGGTACATCGAATCTGTCACCTCGCCCTCGTCTGATCGACACATATATGAATTAGAGCGGAACGGTACCGGAACGTATCTGAATATTGAATAAATTGAGTAATTCGTCCTGCGCTGGTGCATATATGTCTGCTCTCATACCCAAAAGACCTATACATGACGAGTACGGCGTACACCAATCAGTTCGGTGAAATCAGTAGACTGCGCCGCTATCGACGAGTTATACGACCGAAACCTGGATACTGTGTCGACCGGTATCGAATCACAATCACGATTTCTCGAGGTGAATCGAAGCGCAAGAGTACCGGCAAAATGTGAGTTCTGTCACGCAGATGTGAGTCGGATTCGGCTGATGTATATAGAGCGAAATATTTAAGGTATTCAGACACTAAACGTTACGTGGAGAACACAAATGTACGACTTAACAGGCTTCCAGCGGGACTTGCTGTACGTCATTTCGGGACTCGACGAACCACACGGACTGGCGATCAAAGACGAACTCGAAGACTACTACGAGAAAGAGATACACCACGGTAGACTGTACCCCAACCTCGACACGCTCGTCGACAAGGGGCTCGTCGAGAAAGGCCAGCGCGACCGGCGGACGAACTTCTACAGTCTGACCCGTCGCGGTCAACGCGAGATAGACGCTCGCCGGGAGTGGGAACACCAGTACGTCGACATATAGATTGTGTGGTCGGTCGCAGGCGACGACTCGACCATCAATCAGCAGTATTTATATCGACTCTCTCACACCTGTCAGTATGGACCGAGAGAGCGTCGAGCCACAGGTCACTACCCTTCCCGGAACGCAAGCACAGCGAGTCGTTGACTACCACCACCAGAACGCCGCGACGACGACGTACGTCTGTGAGTTCGTCTGGGACTACACCGAACCGGCGGTCGGCCCGTTCTGTACCGATGTCGACGGCAACGTGCTGATGGATTTCACCGGACAGGTCGGGGCGATGCCGCTGGGATACAACAACCCGAAGATACTCGACCCGCTCGCGGAGTTCGACCTCGTCGACCCGCTCAAAATCGCGGGACAGGATTTCTACCTGCCAGCGAGGGCTGTCGAAGATAGCGTCACCGACATTCCTGGCCCGGCGGACCTGATGGACCGTCTGACGGACATCACCGGCCACTATGGGATGGACACGGTTTTCCTGTCGAACAGCGGCGCAGAAGCCGTCGAGAACGCGCTGAAGATCGCGTTCGACCACACCCGCGGAAAGTACACGATAACGACAGAGGGGGCGTTCCACGGCCGGACGCTCGGCGCACTCTCGCTGAACCGCTCGCAGGCGAAGTACCGCCGAGCATTTCCCGAGATTCACGGCGTCGAGGACATGCCCTACTGTGACGACCGGTCGTGTACCGCCGAGACGTGTGACTGTGGCTTTTTCTTCGACGATACCTCGACGCTCCGGCAGATGCTCGACCCGGAGACAGGCTACGTTGGTAGCGACGAAGTCGCGTCGCTCGTTCTCGAACCGTTCCAGGGTGAAGGCGGGTACCGACCACCGAGCGACGCGTTCATGGACGAGATTGCCGACCTCTGTCGCGAACACGATATCCTGCTCGTTGCAGACGAGATACAGTCGGGTCTCGGACGGACCGGGGAGTGGTGGGCTTCGGATCACTACGCCATCGAACCGGACGTCATCGCCAGCGCCAAGGGATTGCGAGTGGGTGCAACCATCTCACGTGAGGAAGTCTTCCCCGAGGACCGGGGTCGCATCTCCTCGACGTGGGGTGCTGGCGACCTCATCGCCGCCGCACAGGGTGTCGTGACGCTTGACGCCATCGACGAGTACGACCTCCTCGACAACGCCGCAGAGCGCGGTGAGCAGATGAAAGACCTCATGCGGGAGGTCGACATGCCCGGTGTCATCGACATCCGCGGTAAGGGACTCATGCTCGCCGTCGAGTTCGACTCGAAGTCACGGCGTGACGCGATTCAGGAGGAGACGTTCTCGCGCGGACTGCTGACTATCGGCTGTGGTAAACAGACGCTTCGACTGCTTCCCCCACTCGACGTGACAGAGCGTGAAATCCATCTCGCCACCAAGTTGCTTGCCGAGAGTGCCGACGCCGTCGCGTGAAGACGGCCGTCAGCTACCCGCCGAGTCTTCGAGGCCGAGCAACGACGAGAGGAGTCTTGACGCGAGGTCCTTGTCGAGCGGTTCGTTGGCGTTCCCACAGTGTGGTGACTGGACACAGGCCGGACAGCCCCCGGTACACGAACACTCCGCGAGCATCGTCTGTGTGTCCGTCATGAGGGATTCGACGCTGTCGTAGCCGCTACGGGAGAGACCGACGCCGCCAGGGTAGCCGTCGTAGATGAAGATGGTGCTCCGGTCGGTGTGGGGGTGGCGAGGCGTCGAGAGTCCGCCGATGTCGCGGCGGTCACACACCAGCTGGAGGGGAAACAGCGAAATCATCGCGTGTTCAGCGGCGTGAATCGCCCCGGTGAACGAGCCATCGGCGCTTCGCAGCTCGTGTTCGACGTCCTGCGGGACAGTGAAATACAGCGCTGTCGTTTCGAGGCTCGTCTCTGGCAGGTCGAGTGTCTCCCGTCCGAGCGCCTCGCCGGTGCGCTGGTCACGCCGCTCGAATCCCGTTATCTGCTTGCGCATCGTCACATCCGCAAAGCGAACGAGAACGTCGTCTCGACTCGAAAGCGTCGTCTCCTCGCGGTCCTCCTCGACGGTTATCGCTTTCTCGTGGAG
>PUMG01000013.1 GCA_003551265.1 Halovenus sp. | reverse complement strand
GTCGCTCGACGAAGACGGCCGATGCAAGCACTGAGCGGGCCCTGCGGAGAGCGAAGCGCGCAGCGAGGCCCTCGAGTCGAGCGACCGGGGGCTTCCCCATCACGACTCCTCAATTCCTTTCACTAATTACTAGCGGATTTTCAGACGACAGTCTCGGTGTCGTACGAGCCGAGTCGACGGACCCAGCCAGTGCCAGCGATATCCTCGACGACACCGATGGCCTCGATAGTCCGGTCTTCGTAGAGACCGGCGGCGACATCCAGGTGGAACACGTAGTCACCCAGTCGTTCACCGCTGGGTCGCGATTCGACACGGGTGAGGTTTATGTCTCGTTCGGCGAACGGTTCGAGCAGTTCGAGCAGGAGACCCGGGTAGTCTCGGCCGGGGTAGACGATGAGAGAGGTCTTGCTCCCAGCCTCCGACCGTTCGTTGGGTTGGGCGACCACCAGGAACCGGGTGGCGTTCGAGGACCGGTCCTGAATGTCCTCGGCCAGTACCGTCAGCGTGTCGTCGGCATTGTCGGGATGGCCAATACCTGCGACAGTGGAGTCTTCACGAGCACGTTCGACGCCACGAGCGGTACTCGCGACGGCCTCGACGTCCACCTCGGGATAGTTCGACGTGAGAAACGAACGACACTGTGCGAGGGCCTGTGCGTGACTGGCGACGAGGTCGAACGACTCCTCGCGTGCGAGCAGAGCGTGTCGAATCGGTGTGACTATCTCTCGGACGACAGCAACGTCGTTCTCTGCAAAGGCGTCGAGCGCTTCCGTCACCGACCCCTCGATACTGTTCTCGACCGGAACGACGCCACGCTCGACCGTTTCGGCTGCAACGGCTTCGACGATACCCGTGACCGATTCCGTAAACTCGATGGCGTCTTCGGCTGCGACTGCCTGTGCCGCCCGATGGGAGTAGGTCCCCGCCGGTCCAAGCGTCAGCGTTTGCATACCCCGCCGTACACGCCGGTTCCTTATATACCGGTCGGCGGAGTAGCTCACCAGAAGTATCGTACGTCATCAGAGATTTCTCGTTGGACATCGTGGCGAGACTCTCCGAACACGGACGATACTCCCTCTCAATTAAACAGACCGAGAACGCCACCACCGTCGTCATCGTCATCATCGTCGTCCTGGTCTGGCTCGCCACCGTCTCCCGAACTGTCGTCCTCGTCGTCCTCGTCTTCTTCGGATTCATCGACCCACTCGGGTTCGAACACAACGTCGATAACGCTCGGGTCAGCTCCATCGAACATGATGGCCATGAGAGTCCCCGACAGCGACCCATAGGCCCCCCCAGCGACACTCGATTCGTCCGTTACGACGAGTGGCTCACTCGCTATGGAGAGCTCTTCGGGAATCGCTCCGAGCAACGGGTGTTCCAGGCGCTCGTGTGCGTCAGTCACCTGTGCCGACGTGGTCACGCACGTCAGGACCGTTCCGAGTACAGTTCCCCCGACACGTTCGACCAGTTGTGCGGTTTTGTGTGCGTCTGCCAGCGAGACGTCACTGGCGGTGGTGACGACCACTGTTCCGTCGGCAAGTCCTACGGACACCGTCTTCTCGTGGCTGATGCCAGCACTCGTGTCGATGAGCACCACGTCGTAGCTCTGTCGAAGCGTCTCGACGACATCTCTGAGCTGCGCCGCATCGGCGTCTCCGTAGGCTTCGATTGCCCACTCGCCGGGCAACAGCGTGAGACCAGAGTCCAGTTCGACCAGCGCCTCTTCGACCGTTGCGTTTCCGGCGAGTACGTCGTGGATCGTCTTGTCCGGTTCTGCACCCATCATCGCCGCGACGTTCGACATCCCCAGGTCGGCGTCGACGACGACAACATCGTACGCTTGCGCTTCGAGTGCGGTTCCAAGATTGATTGCTGTGGTCGTCCGACCAACACCGCCTTTGCCACCAGCAATCGCACAGACGTACGAGTCCATCGTACTCACCGTACAACCACCAACGATTTAAATCATCACGGTCAACCGCTGGCTGCCGAGCGTTCTGGTTCGAACGGCAACAGCGCCAGATACACCAGTCCTGAGCCGATGAACGTTATCGCCGCGAAAATCAGCACTGTCGCCGACAGCCCTTCGGCTATCTGTGGGATTACGAACGAGAGCACGAGTAACTGTCCGCTCAGCAGCCACGCAAGTAACAGCAGTTGCATTCCCGTCGTCGTTGCGCCAATCGTGTCGAGTACTCCAGTCATGAGTCATCATCCTCCTCGTCCGTCTCCTGGTAGAAACTCCATCCCAGTCCAAAGATACCAAGGAGTGCAATCACACCAATCGGACCGCCGGTGACGACTGCTGCCGTCTGGAGCGCGTCCGCGCCACCGATGAGAATCAGACCGAGCGCCATCCCGCCCTGAAGAATTCCCCAGAACGCACGGGTTGCACTCTCGGGTGCAATGCCGGGTTTCGTTCCGAGAATGGCGATGATGAGCGTCGACGTGTCCGCAGACGTCACGAGCCACGTGAGAATGAGCGCGAACAGGCCGAACACCAGCAACTCACCGACTGGGAACGCATCGAACATGGCGAACCCGGCGACTTCCTCGATAGCGAAGCCCTCGATAGCCAGCAGGTCGACGACACCCTCCGTCTGTGTGTGGAGCGTGGCGTTGCCGACGATTGCGAACCACAGGAGTGTCGCGAGTCCGGCGACGAACACACCCGTTCCCGCTACTGTCCGGAGCGTTCGCCCGCGCGAGATAGACGCCAGAAACAGCCCCGCGAACGGTGCCCACGAGAACCACCACACCCAGTAGAACAGCGTCCAGGTGTTGAACCACTCCTGTTCACCACCGGGCGTCATCGTCGCAGCAGTCATCTGAACGAAGTTGAGAATGTAGTCGACAAACGCCCAGACACCGTTTGTGACGATGTACTGTGTCGGTCCGAGCACGAGCACGGCCACCCCCGCAACGGTGAACAGAATGAGGTTGACGCCAGCGATTCGTCGGATTCCCCGCTTGACGCCGGTGATGACCGACACGGTGAAGATGACTGTGAGACCGCCGATGACGATTGTCGTATCGATATCTGTCGTTTCCGTTCCCCAGTGGAACTCGACACCCGAGAGGAACTGTGGGCCGACGAGTCCGACGGAGACAGCGATGCCCCCAATCGTAGCGAACACACCCAGCACGTCGACCAGCTTTGCGGCGGGATGAGTCACGTTCTCTTTCCCGATGAGCGGCATCAACAGTGTCGCCAGTCGAAGCGGTGCTCCTTTGTTGTAGGCGTAGTATGCGATGGGGATGGCAACGGCGACGTAGGCACTCCAGGCGGAGATGCCCCAGTGGAAAAACGTCGTCTGCATCGCCTCCCGGTCACCCCCCTCGCCACCGGAAAGCGGTGTCCCTTCCAGATGGAACAGCGGTTCACCAACCGTCCAGAACACGATGCCAGCGGCGATACCGGCAGAGAAGAACATCGCGAAATACGCCGGATACGAGTACGTCGGGGTTGTTCCCTCTCCTCCCAGTCTGATGTTCCCCCACGGACCGACGATGATGACGACCGCAAACAGGACGAACACCACCATCAACACGGTGAACAGCGGACCGAACACGTCGAGCATCCACGTCCGAATCCCCGGGAGCACATCCTGAGAGACGGTCTCCGGAAACGCGGCTCTGAACAGGACGAACAGCGCGAGCACCGCCAGCGTGAGTCCAGTCACTGTCGGGTCGACCTCATCTCTGAAACTTGCGACCAGTTTGCCCGGGTCGACGCTCATCTCTCACCACCTGACCCGTAGAAGACGAGACTATTTTCCCGTGTCGCGGAATCAGTTATTCCGGCTACAGGACGAACAGTCTCTGTTGCGGGACGACCTGTCTCCATCGCTGGACGACCTGTCTCCATCGCTGGACGACCTATCCTCATCGCGGAATGCCATCTCTCCACCACCGGAGGACGTTGTTCCCACGTACTCTCCAGTTGATTACCAGCATGTAACATACTGTCACTTATCAGATGGCGTTATGATTAAACTACCGGAACTAACTAGATTGTCGACAAGACGGTGTCGGAGAAGCGCCGCCGCCAGGACTCGAACCTGGGACAACCACGTTAACAGCGTGGCGCTCTACCAGCTGAGCTACGGCGGCTCACTTTCGGGTAGTCGCATCGATAAAATAGGCGTTTCGTTTCGCGTCCGCACCGACACGCTTTCACGTATTTACCGTCAACCACCGGTATGAGCGACGAGGACGACCGTGAGACGTTCGAAGCGGTCACTGCCCGGGTACACGAACGAGTCGAACCCGACCATGCCGAGCGAGAGGCGCTCGTGGCTGCTGTCGAGAAGCTCGTCGAGCGGACGAAGGCGGCGGTCTCCGCCCTGCCGGTCGACGTGAGCATCGTCCAGGTCGGCTCGACCGCACGCGGCACGTGGCTGGCTGGCGACCGTGACATCGACCTCTTCGTGTGCTTTCCCCCCTCGCTGGAGCGCTCCAAGCTCCGACGCTTCGGACTCGACGTGGGTCACGCAGTCCTGCCTGACGGGCGCGAGGACTACGCCGAACACCCCTACGTCGTCGGTGAAATCGACGGCTTCGATGTCGACCTCGTCCCGTGTTATGCGGTCGAGGATGCTACCGAAATCCAGTCCTCGGTCGACCGAACGCCGTTTCACACCCGCTATCTCCGCGAGCGAATCACATCAGAGCTCGCTGCGGACATCCGTGTCTGCAAGCAGTTCCTGACGGGAATCGGTATCTACGGGAGCGACCTCCGAACCGAGGGCTTTTCGGGCTATCTCACGGAGTTGCTCGTCGTCGAACACGGCGGATTTCGACCGCTCGTCGAGGCCGCAGCGGACTGGAAACCGCCTGTCAGGTTCGACCCCGAAGACCACGGGACGGCGTCGTTTCGTGACCCGGTCGTCGTCATCGACCCCACCGACCCTGAACGCAACGTTGCGGCGGTGCTCTCGGGCGAGAACGTCGCCCGCTTTCAACACTTCTCGCGCGAACTCCTCGCGGACCCGCGAGAGGGGATTTTCTTCCCCGAACCTGTCGAAGCGCTCGACGAGACGGCCATCCGTGAGCGCTTCACCGCTCGCGGGACCACACCGATTGCACTTCTGTTCGAGCGCCCGGACATCGTTGCAGACCAGCTCTGGCCACAGCTCGACCGCTCGATGGACGGGATTGCTGAAGAGCTTCTGCGTCGCCAGTTCGACCTCTTTCGGACGGCGGCGT
>PUMG01000294.1 GCA_003551265.1 Halovenus sp. | reverse complement strand
GTGGACGACACCGACGACGATCCGATAGAGCCGGACGACGACACCGACGACGATGAACCCGACCCGGACCCGGAGGACGACGCTGACGACGATGAACCCGAGCCGGAGATGACCAACGCGGACCGGGCACAGGCCGCGTGGGAGCGTATCGAGGCAAACCCCGAACCCGAAGCCGAAGACCTCCGAAACGAGGCGTACGTCGAGATAGAGCAGGCGGTTCTCGACGACGTCATCGTGTTGCCGCTGTATCACAACCTCAACGAGCGGTTCTGGTTCGACTGGGTGGACGTGCCGCCGACGGGTGCGCTGGGCGGTCACCACCAGCAGCACAACCGGACGACCGTCGAGGGCGACGACACGCTGAACATGATAAACAGCACGTTCGACGAACTCGACCCGATCATGTCGACGGACACGGCCTCCGCCGTCGTCATCCAGCAGATGTACGAGACAATCGTTCAGTACGTGGACGGGGTTCCCGAACTCGAAAACCACCTGATAGAGGGTGTCGAACTGGCTGACGACGACGTCACCTGGACGTTCGAACTCAAAGAGGGAGTCGAGTTCCACGACGGAACGGAACTGACGGCAGACGACGTCGTGTACTCGTGGCGGCGTCTCGCGGAGTCCCCAAACAGTGAACGGGGAGTGTTCATTCTCGGTACCGCTGGCTTCCTGGGAATCGAACACGAGACCGACGAAGATGGTGGAGTGGTTCCAGACTCGCTCGGTCTCGAAGTGGTCGACGACTACACGTTCGAGATGACGCTCGTCAACCCCAACCCGGGTGCGCTGGACATCATCTCCTACGGTGGGTTCTCGGTCGTTCCCGAGGGAATCGTCGGAGACATCGAGGGATACGACGGCGAGGTCGAACACGACGAGTTCCGAACGGAAATGGCAAACGGTACCGGACCGTTCGAACTCGACTTCTTCGAGATTGACGAGGAAGTACAGGTCACCCGCTTTGACGGCTACTGGGGCGAGGTTGCGGATGTCGAGGCGGTCCACTGGGAAATCATCGAGAACGACGACGCAATCTGGACGTACGGCGCGGAGGAGCAAAACGCCGACATTATCGGTGTACCGACGCCGTTTTACGACCAGGACCTCGTCGACATCGAAGAGGAGGACGACCTCGGGCGGGGAATCGGAACGTACGGACCCATCCCCAACGACGAGACGGTGAACTACCTCCAGGTTGCCGAACTCAGCACGTTCTACTTCGGATTCAACGCCACCAGAGTGCCACGGGAGGTCCGCCAGGCTGTTGCCTACGTGACCGACCACGAGGAGATGGTCAACGAAATCTTCGAGGGACGGGGAGTCGAAGCGTTCAGCTTCACGCCACCCTCTATCTGGCCGACGGGTCCCGACCAGTACGACGAGGAGTGGCTTCCGGCGTGGCCGTACAGTCCCAACGAGACTGACCTCGAATCCGCACAGCAGGTGCTCGAAGAGGGCGGGTACACGGAGGCAGATCCGTTCGAGCTGACGCTCACAACCTACGACGACGTTGCGTTCCAGGAGGCGGCACAGCTGACCCGGGACAAACTCGCCGGGACTGGCGTCGAGTTCGACCTCGACGAGGCCGAGTTCGGGACGCTCATCGCGCAGGGTGAAGACGGTGACCTCGACATGTGGACCATCGGCTGGATCTGGAGCTGGGCAGACCCCGCCTACGGCCACTTCGGTTTCGAACCGAAGAACACCGAAACCGCGCTGATGCCGACCGAGGCGACTGGCTACTGGCTCGACTGGCAGACCGAACTCGACGAGATGGCCGACTGAATACGAGCCAATCCCCTCCGACGAATTTCCCCTCCAACAGTATGAGTGACTGGTCCCCGACGAGAGTCCTCGGAACAGAACAGATACCGGCCGCTGAAAGTCGATTCCAAAGCGGGAGATATATGAGAACAACCGGCCCAGATGTGAGCATGAAGCACCGCTCGAATTACGGCTTATCTGCGAGTGAGATAGCATGAGTCGCTGGACGTACTTTCTGAAACGGGTGCTGCTGGCGATTCCAGTCGTCTTTCTCGTCATCACGTTCATGTTCGTGCTGCTCAGGATGGGACCGCTCGACCCGGTCGCAGCACGACTCGGACCGGACGCGACCGGTGCAGATGCGTTACGTATGCGCGAGCGACTTGGACTCAACGACCCGCTCTGGGAGCAGTACCTGCAGTTCCTACAGGAGATGCTCGTCTTCGAGGGGCAGTCGTGGGTCGTCCAGGGAGACCGCCACGTCCGTGACGTCATCCTCTCGGCTGGCCCGCCGACGCTCTGGCTCGGTTTCTGGGCCATACTACTCCCGCTGTTTATCGGTATCCCGCTCGGATTCTACGCGGGTCTTAACCCGAACACATGGGGGGATTATGTCGCTTCAGCGGGTGGCATCCTCTGGTATGCAATGCCCAACTTCTGGCTCGGTGTGATGGTGCTGGCGCTCATGCGTTCGCTCGACGGTGGCGGAACAATTCCGTTCGACTGGTACACCTTCGGACCCGAGATAAACAGCGTCACCGGCACACCAGCGCTCGACTTCTTCTCGACGACGAACATCGGTCCGATTCCTGTTCCAACGGGTATCGACTTCAATGACCTGGGTCGTGACATCAAGCGAATCCTCCCGCCTGCGCTGGTGCTTGGCTCTGCGTCGATGGGAACCGAGTTACGTCTGAGTCGAACTGCTGTGCTCGAGAACGTGAACTCGAACTACGTCGAGACAGCGAAAGCGAAAGGCCTCAAAACCAAAAAGATCGTCTGGAAACACATCTTCCGGAACGCACTGATTCCGCTCGTGCCGGTCATCTCGAACGAGGCGTTCATCCTCATCGGCGGGTCAGTCATCATCGAGGTCATCTTCAACATCAACGGCCTCGGCAGGATTTTCTTCCTCGCAATCACGGGTGGTGATGTCCCACTTGCCGGTTCGTTGCTGTTCATGTTCACACTGATAATCATTGGTATCAACATCCTGCAGGACTTCCTGTACACGATAATCGACCCACGAGTGGGGTACGAACGATGAGCAAGACTGACACAGACCTGCGTATGGACGAGATGGACGAATTGGATGACACCCTCCGCGACCGAGTCAGAGAGAATCCACGGCCAGCGCTCCTGTGGTTCGGTGGCGCTGCCGTGTTGATTCTGCTCGAGTTCGGGAGATGGGTCGGCGGTTTCCTCGAAATTGCCTCCGGACTCGCGTTTGCACTCCGGGGTTTCATCTCGATTCCCGGATGGGTTGGTGATAACGTCGCCGACACACTCGGAGCACTCGCCGGTGCGCTTGCGGCTGACCTCGTCGCCCTGTCCGTTCTATTTGTCCTCGCAGTGTTGATCCACGCGTTCGTCATCCCCGTACAGATTGTGGCTCGACTGGGTGTCAGCGTCCGCCGCAAGCGCCGAATTCTTCTCGACAGGCTCGCGCTGACGGGAGTACTGGCTGTTGTGGCAGGAACGCTCGCGTTTACACCACTTGGTGGGTTCGTACAGAACGAGATCGCTTTCGTAACATCGGTTCTCGACTCACTGTCGAACGTCCCGACACTGACCAGCCACGAGACGATTCCGAACATGGGCCACAGAAGCCCCGACGGTGGCTGGGAGGGGACGTTCCTCGGTCTCTCTCCGGCCTGGGCCTGGGCGATACGGTTCGTCCTCGTCTGGGTGTACGCGTTCGTCTGTCTGTTCTGGGTCTGGAAGGGATACAACGTCTTCCGCACACACTATCGACAGGCCGACTGGACGCCAACTGACGACACGGTTCGCCGCCTGCGTGCCCACCGCTGGGGACTGTTCGGACTGTTCATTGTCTTCAGCTTCCTCGTTATGGGTGCATTCGCTCCCGCCCTCAGCCCGGTTCCGCTGGAACACAACGTCATGCAACCGTTCAACAGCGACTACGAGTTCCAGTATCTCAACGACGACGGAGAGGTTGAGACGATACTTCACGGGCAGGCGAACATCAATACCCGTTCAGACGGCAGTGACTCGAACGTCGGGCCGATGAGTTACGACCAGTACGACCGCTGGGCACCGCTCGGCACGACACCCAGAGGACAGGATATGTTAACACATCTCGCACACGGCGCACAGACGTCGATGGTGATTGCGATGACTGCAATCGGACTGTCGGCGTTCATCGCTATCGCGTTCTCGCTCATCACCGCCTACTACAAAGGTCTCGTCGACATTCTCGTCGTCCTGACCAGCGACACCATCATCGCCATTCCCGTGTTGTTGCTCGTCATGATGATTGTCGTCCTCTTCCGTGACGCCGACCACGCAATAGCGGAGCCGCTCGACGGAGGGTTATTACTGGCATTAATATTCGCATTCGCGTACTGGCCCGGGATGTGGCGGGCCTTACGCGGGCCGTCGTTACAGGTGGCAGAAGAGGAGTGGGTCGACGCAGCAAAGAGCTACGGCCAGCGTCCCCTCATCACAATGCGCAAGCACATGGCGCCGTACATCCTCGGTTACATCATGATTTACGCGTCGTTGCTCATCGGTGGCGTCATCATCGCCACAGCTGCATTGACGTTCCTCGGACTGGGAATCAGCCCACCAACGCCCGAGTGGGGTCGGCTCATCGACGAGGGACAGCCCTACGTTTCGACACAGTCGTATCACGTCGCCACGATCTCCGGGTTGTTGATCACGCTGGTGGTTCTCGCGTTCAACGCTCTCGGTGACGGAATTCGGGACGCCATCGACCCCGAAGCTGACGTCGAAGGTGGGGCCGCGGCGACTGGAGGTGGTGGATGATGTCGATGGAGGCCCAATCAGCCGAATCCGCACGGAAAACGGACCCCATCCTGAAGGTGAAGAACTTACAGACCGTGTTCTACACGGATAAAGAGACAATCCGTGCTGTCGATGGCATCTCATTCGACATTCATCCGGGGGAGACAGTCGGCATCGTCGGCGAGAGCGGGTCGGGAAAGAGCGTTACAGCCCGTTCGCTGATGGGACTTATCGAATCACCAGGTCAGGTTCTCCAGGGAAGTAGCATCCGATTTCACCACCTTGAGACTGTTCGAGCATACGCGAAACAGTTCAGTGGCCGGGTCGTCGACCTCCAGGCACTGGAAGACGAGTACGACCCGGTAGAACTGCTTCGTCAGAGCGAGGCGGACGTTACACCGGGAGCGTTCGGGTACGACGATGCCTCCGCGGTGACGCTCGCGGATGTTCTGGCTGCGGGATACGGCGACGATCTCGGTAT
>PUMG01000139.1 GCA_003551265.1 Halovenus sp. | reverse complement strand
GAAAGGGGCAGGACACTCGACGAAGGTGGGCGACACAAGCACTGGACCGAGCACCGCGAGGGAAGCGCGCAGCGAGCCCCCCGAGTCGAGCGACCTGGGGCTTTCCCGTCTTCTCACTCCTAGCTGTTCCTCATGTACGACACTACACACCTCCAAATTGTGACTGATTACTACATCCCTGGGACAGACCGCGTCCAACTTATGCGTAAGAGACAGGTATGAAGACCCGGGCCAGACACTCCGTCAGATACCGGGAGCGTTTCGCCGTCAGTCTCACCGCTTTGGGACGGTCTGTGCCTCCCCGAGCGCGTCCATTTCGTCTCCGACACCACGTCGGAGAGCGGGCGAGTCGGTCACCTGCGAGACCTCCACGACGGCGACGAACGCGATGGCCCACAGGATTGCTGCAATCCCCCACATCACTCCGGTCGATCCCGACTGCGTGGTGAACCCGACAGACATCACGCCGTAGTAGGCAATCGGGAGCGCTGCGAGCCAGCCAGCGAGTCGCCAGCCAGCGAACCCGAGCGCAGCAGGGATGCCGTAGGCAAGCGGTGCAATTGCCAGCGCGGCCATCATGACGTAGTGGCCCATGGCGGCATGGGAGTCAGCGGGGTTCGTCGACAGACTCCACTGGCCCACCGCGAACGCGAGCAACGGGACGGCAGCGACCAGAACCAGCGCGAGGAGTGCCGGACTGTAGGTGCTTCCGCGTCTGAACAGCCCTCGACCAGCCGGATGGGCGACGAACGCGAGCGCTGCAAACAGCATGAACGGAATAACCTCCTCGGGGCGGCCAACACCGAAACCGAGAGTTCCGGCGGTGATGACGGCTATGATGACGAACGCACCCCACATCGTGGCGATTCGTTCTTTTGGTCTATACGCCTGCGAGAACAGACCGAGCAGGAACACGGTGACGACCACCGAGATACCCATCACGTGCAGCCGATGGATACCGAGTTCCGCGGCACCTGCACTGGTCCAGCCCGTCACGAGGATGGGGATCAGGTACGGGAGGATCAACGCGGACAGCAGGGCAGCCAGCCCGAGCGACAGGGCGAACACGGCCATCCGGGCTTTCTGCCCCAGTGACGTGCCCGACTCTGACGGCCCGTCGGCTGACTGTGCGTTCGAAGTCGATACACTGGATAGCTCCGGGGACGAACCCGGACGTCGGTTGAACAGTTTCATCTGGTGTGTCACCTCTGCTGGTGAGTACCGTACTAGTGGTTTCGCCCGGGCAGAACGGTTGCCTTCGATTCCGAACGGATGTTGTCCCAATTGTCGGTGGAACACCGAAGCGTCCGAGGTTCGGCCCGTCACGATGACTGCTTCATCCTCGAACCTCACGGAGAGGGTCTCTGTGGACTATGCGGTCGTGACTCTCTCTGGTGCCTACGCAGTCGCGACCATCTCTGTGGCCTCGATGAGTTCTTTGCTGGTCTTCAGTGCGTTTTTGAACTGGCGTCTGTTGTAGCGACTGGCGACAGGCTCCATCACGCGCTGGAGGAGCGAGTCACCGAACTCGTAGTCCACGCGCTGGACGACGCTCGTCCCATCATCGGTCTCCTCGTACTGGTAGTGGACTTCGCCGGTCATGCCGGGGCTCTCGAAGGAGGCGACAGTGTGTGCATACGGTTCGATGACAGTGTGCACCATCTCGCCGCTGGTGGCGATACCGAGCATTCTGTAGGTGGTGTCCATACTGAGACCTGCTTCGGTCTCTTCGACGTTCTCGACCGATAGACTGGGCATCACGCGCTCCCAGTTCTCTGGGTCGTTCCCGAACTCGTAGACCTGGTCGACAGGCGCTGCAATCTCGACTGTGTGTTCGAAGGTTGGCATAATTCTCTCCTCGCCCGACAATGGGCAGGTATAGGGATTATCGTACCTGTACAGAGATTCTCGCTACGACGTACAGCGAGAAATCTATGATGACGTACGAGACTCCCGGTAACTCTTGGCTCCTTTCGGGCACGACGCTTGCCTTCGGTGTCGAAGACGGTCTCACCGTCGGTGTGCATCGTCAGCCAGCAGCGTCTGTTCGATGAGCGTGTTGAGTCCACGGCGGAGACGCTGAGAGAGTGCGCTATCGCTCACGCCTTCGGCACTGGCGAGGCTGGTGAGCGTCGTTCTCCGGGGGACGTTGAAGTAGCCCTGCCGATACGCGGTCAGCAGCGTCTCGCGCTGTTCTCGCGACAGCATCGGCTTCTCCGCTGGCTGTATCGGGTTGTAGATGCGCCGGAGCGTGACTGGAATCTGGCGTTCTGTGAGCGCCACATTGAACGCCGAGAGGTCCCCGTGAGAGAGAAACCGCAGCCGAAGGTCCCACACACCGTCTGTGCCGCTCGCCTTGAGGATTTTCGCACGGCTCTCGACGAGTGCCTGCACGAGACCGTTGACGTCGTCGCTCCAGCGAACCTCATACAGCACCCGGTCGTCGATGACCGCGAGCACGTCCACTGCCTCGACCTGGGACTGGTCGTGGAGCTGTTTCTCGGTCACTGTCGCATCTCCACCGGAGACCCAGAACAGCGGAATGATCGCCTCCTGGAGCGGGACAATCCGTTCGAGTTCGACTCTCACGGCCGACTCCTCCTCGAGCAGGCCGCCGAGGACGAACGCCTCTGCAGGGACGGTTATCTCGGCGATGACTGTCATTGTAGTATAACTGGGAACCTCACGTGAGAGTTCCTGTCGTGTGGTACCGTACTTCGAGGTCGAAGTGTAAAACACTTGTTGCGGACACAGACTGCTTCGACACCGAAGCAAGACTACTGTGATGGGGGCGTCTCTCGACGCCGCTCGACCATCTCGGCATAGTCTTTGATAATCTTCCCCTCTGCACGGTGGAGCGTCTCGCTCACGGTTGATTTCGCTCGCCCGAGCTCCGCCGCAAGCTTCGTCTGCGAGCACTGCCGTGGCACGTCGTAGTATCCCATCTCGATGGCCGTTTCGAGGATATCTCGCTGGGTGTCCGTGAGCAACTGCTTCTCTTCGAGGTCGTACTGGATGTACTCGACAGTGAACGGAATACCGAAGAACTCGAGCTGGTCACTTAGCTCCGAGAGACGGTCACTCGGGGCTTTTATTTCCCAGACAGCCGTCCCATTCGAGAGTTCGAACGGCATCTCCAGCGGAACACCGGAGCCTCTGGCCGCGAGCAACAGCAGGGGAAGCGTCGTCTCGAACTGAACGAGTGCCCGACTGTCAGTCTGGCTCAACACCTCCATCTCGGGCACTTCCTCGTAGCTCGCCATCTGTTCGAGCAACTCGGGAAGCGACTCACCGATGATCTCCGTGAGCGCGACTCCTATCCCTCCGTCCGGGATGGCCGCGAGCACCCTGAACGTCGCCTCCGGGTACTCCCGTGTCAACTCCCCTATCCAGACGACTTCCGGGAGTTCGAGCTGTAATTTTGCTTCTGGCATACCTCTCTTTTGAACCGCTCGTTGCATCAACACGTCACCCGAATATATCCGGTGGTTTATATACACGATACCGGGTGTTCTCGGCCGAACATTTTCGGGACGGCGTTCACGAGTGTGGGGAACGTACCTGCGAGACAAGTACAATGTATCCGGGGACTATCGAGACCGAAGAGCGGCCGTTCGTTCTCATCTGGGAATTGACGCAGGCGTGTGAGCTGGCGTGTAAGCACTGTCGCGCGGAGGCAGACCCCGACTGCCATCCGGACGAACTCACGACTGCGGAGGGGAAGGAACTCCTCGAAGAGGCAACCGAGTTCGGTGACGGCCAGCTCGTCGTTCTCTCCGGTGGCGACCCCCTCGCTCGTCCGGACACGACCGAACTCGTCCGGTACGGAACCGAACAGGGACTGCGGATGACGATGACGCCGAGCGGGACGAGTTCGCTGACGCCCCGGCGCATCCGAGCGCTCGCAGACGCGGGACTGAAACGGATGGCACTGAGTCTCGACGGAGTCACAGCGTCGACACACGACGAGTTCAGACAGGAAGCAGGAAGCTTCGACGAGACGATGACGGCGGCCAGAGCTGCACGCGAGAGCGAACTCCCCGTCCAGATAAACACGACCGTCTGTCGGGAGACCGTCGACGAACTGCCTGCCCTCCGAGAGCGCGTCGCGGACCTGGGAGCCGTTCTCTGGTCGGTGTTCTTTCTCGTCCCGGTGGGTCGGGGTGCAGTGCTCGACCCGATTTCGCCTGCACGCGCCGAGGAAGTGATGGAGTGGCTCTGTGAGATCCAAGGAGACGTCCCCTTCGGCATCAAGACGACAGAAGCGCCACACTACAGGCGGGTTGCCCTCCAGCAGCGGGTCGACAGCGAGGGCGAAGGACCGGTCAGCGACGGCATCGGTCGCCAGACGGGAATCGTGGCCGGAGACGGTTTCGCGTTCGTGAGCCACCTCGGAGATGTCTACCCATCAGGGTTCTTGCCGGTTTCGGCCGGGAACGTTCGGACCGAGAGCCTCGTCGAGGTGTATCGCAAGTCCGAGTTGTTCCAGCGCCTCCGCAACCGCGACGAACTGACCGGAAAGTGCGGGGCCTGCCCGTACCGAGCGGTGTGTGGCGGCAGTCGGTCGCGTGCGTACGCCTACACTGGTGACCCGCTGGCGAGTGACCCGCTGTGTGGATTCGTGCCCGACGGCTACGACGGTCCACTGCCCGAGAGCTGGGAACGGCAGGGATGGCGACCCTCCGAAGCCGTCGTCGCTGGAGCGGACACACACCGCTGAACAGGTCCAAACCAACCCTCGTATTTCAGCCCCTGGACCTTCTCACTTCGCCTGGCGGCGGAACACCCCGAGAAGAATGAGGAGGTGCAGACACGCACCGACAAGAACAACCAGTTGACCGACACTCACGCCGACATCGAAGCCGAGAGCGAGCGCCGCAGTTTCGAGGAGCAGTCCGCCACAAATCAGGCCGATGGCAGTGAAGGCAGTTTTGTCGTCGATGCCGGGAAGTACGCTGACTGCAGGCGGGTAGAACTGGTAGCTGACCCCGACGATAGCGAGACCGAGAAAGCCAAGAACGTTGAGTCGGCGATGGGCCGCGATGAGGTCGACAGTCGACTGGTCGAACGCAAAGACGAGTCCGAGTGCAATACCTCCCAGGCCTGCCACGGTACACGCGAGCACGCCATAGAACCCGACACGTCGGCGGTTCGAACGAATGAAAAGCATCCAGAAGGCGACGGCAAAACCAAGGATGGCCAGGCTCTGGAGCAGGGCACCGAGGCGAAACCATCCGCCTGCAG
>PUMG01000203.1 GCA_003551265.1 Halovenus sp. | reverse complement strand
GCGAGTTTCAGCCGCCGCTCGGAGTGGTTGATGAGGGTACCGACCGCACCGGCGTCAGCGACACTCTCGGCGAGTGTGCTGCCGGTGTGACTGCCGTGTCCGACGGGGCTGACGTGCTGTGCCCAGGTTTCGACGCTTGTCTCGGTGACACGCTGGAGGTGTGCTGCCTGCGGTGCGACCGCCACGTCGGCGTCGTGGTCCGTTGCGACCGCCTCGGCCGCGCTGGCGACAGCGACCGGGTCGCACGGATACGCCTTCAGATTGATGAGGACGAACATACTCCAGCCAGAACATCGCGGCAGCCAAATACGTTGTGTGTTCCGGCAAGAGGCTTAATATCTGAACCCCCACACTGTCGGTATGCACGCATTCGACGGAACGCAGACTGACAGCGTATTCACACACATCGCGTGTCGCTCGTGTGGGGCGACGTACGAACCTGACCTCACCACGTTCCCCTGCCGGGAGTGTGGCGGGATTCTCGACCCACAGTACGACTACGACGCTGTCGACGTCACTCCCGAGCAGTGGGAGCAGCGCTCCGGGTCGATGTGGGCCTACCGCGAACTGCTGCCGGTCCGGGACGCGAGCGCCATCGTCTCGATGGGCGAAGGCGACACGCCGCTCGTCGACGCGCCACAGCTGGCAGAGGCGTTCGGCTGTGGCCAGCTCTGGCTCAAAGACGAGGGACAGAACCCGACGAACACGTTCAAAGACCGCGGGCAGTCGGCCGCTATCTCGTGTGCGAACGAACAGGGCATCACCGACGTTGCGCTTCCCTCTGCCGGGAACGCAGGCCAGTCCGCAAGCGCCTACGCTGCCCGTGCAGGGATGGACTGCCACGTCTTTTTGAACCACCAGGCAGGTGGCGTGAAGAAGGATCTCGTTCGCGCACACGGCGCACACCTGCATCTTTACGACGGAAAAATCGGTGACGCCGGGGTAGCGTTCACCGATGCACGGCACGAGCATGGCTGGTACTCGGTCAAGACGTTCGAGACGCCGTTTCGCCACGAGGGCAAGAAGACGATGGGCTTCGAGGTGTTCGAGGCGTTCGACTGGTGCGCCCCCGAGCACATCGTCTACCCCACCGGCGGCGGCGTCGGTCTCATCGGCATCTGGAAGGCGTATCAGGAACTCGTCGAACTGGGCTGGATGAACGACGACCCACCCCGACTCCACGTCGCACAGACGACCGGCAGCGCACCTGTCGTCGAGGCAATCGAGTCAGGTCGAACGAGACACCAACCCTGGGAGAATCCGGAGACGGTTGCCCGTGGTGTCGAAATCCCCGACCCGGGTGCATCGCCGTGGATGCTCGACGCGGTGTTCGACTCCGGCGGGACCGGCGTCGCCGTAACCGACGAACAGGCGTTCGAGGCGTCGCTCCTGGCCGCCCGTGAGTCCGGTATCGAGATGTGTGTGACAGCCGCGGTCGCACTCGCCGGTACGAAAGAACTCGCTGCCCAGGGAGTGTTCGGTCCCGACGAGGATGTCGTGGTCATCAACACCGGCGCTGGCTGCAAGACTGCGGGGAAAATCGGCGAGTTCGTTGGGTGACGGAGCATGTCGCAGTCACTGGACTCCCGAAGCGTTTTTACCCTCGGTCAAGTACTGAGGTACATGGCACGAGCTGACACCGGTGATTTGGATTCGGGGCGGCGAGAGATTCGCCTCGTCAAGGAGAAAGACGGCCGGTGGTCAGCAATCGACGAAGGGGAGGAGGTGGCAAGTCAGGGTGAGACACGGTCTGAGGCGCTCGCTAATCTGGACGAGGCAGTCGCACTGCACAGGGGAGAGATCGGGGAACCGGTAACAGATGCCGATCTGCGCGATCTCGGGATTGACCCTGACACAGTTCCGGCCGAACCACAGGAACCTGATGCACCGTGGTTTTCTGAGTAACTGTGCCTGCCCCATATTCGTCTCGAGAGCTCGTGACGGCGCTCACGGGAATGGGGTACCAGCCAGTTGACCGGGCTGGCAGTCACCTCAAACTCCGGTACGTCCATCCAGAGACCGGGGAAGTCCGAAACGTCACGATTCCGATGGGCAAAGAGATCAGCGGCGACACGCTCCGAAACATCTCCAACCAATGTGGTGCCGACGACTTCCATCGATGGTGTGACTGGATCGACGACATTCTCTGAGACTGTGACACGCTCTGGGTGTTGGGCAACACTGTTAGTTCTGGTGCTGATGTTCACACACCCGCAGCGCCGCTGCTGGCGTCGGGAAGATCGTACGGTTCGGCGTCGATTCCGAGCGCTTCGAGCGCGGCTTCGAGGTGTTCGGTCTGGGCGTACTGTGCCCCCGCTTCGACGCGAATCTCCTGTGCTTTCGCGAGCACCTCGCCCTTGCGCTCGTCGGGGAAGTCAAACTTGTCGGCGGTGAGTTCGATGATGAGACCGTCGTGGTCGCGGGTGTACAGCGAGAAGAAGATGCCCCGGTCGAAGACGTTGTACGAGCGACCAGCGGCGTCGAGCGCCTCGCGGACCTCTTCGAACCGGGTGGGGTCGATGTTGAAACAGAGGTGGTGGACGCCACCGACACCGGTGCGCTGTGGACCTGGGTTCGAGGGGCGGTCGTCACTGACGAAAAATGTCAGGATGGTGCCGTCGCCAGTGTCGAAAAACAGGTGCTCCTGTGACGGGTCGTCGAGGTTGGGCTGGCGCAACACCAGCGACATCCCAAGCAGGTCGCGGTAGTACGCGACAGTGTCGGCCGCGTTGCTCCCCCAGATGGTGATGTGGTCGGTTCCCGTCGTGTGAAATGGACTCTCTGGCGGCGTTGCTGTCACTGGATGTTCTTCGGCAGTGGTGTCGTTGGACATACTCGGTGTAGGGTTGCAGTGGCAATAGACCTAGGGTGGCGTGAGAGCGAATCTGGTCCCCAGATGTGATAAAATAGAGACGGTGTTCGCTCGATTCGAGGTTCTCGGACGTCTCTGTCGGTCGCCGGTGTACATTCGCGACCTCGTCACGGAGACGGGGCACTCTCGTTCGACGGTGAACCGGGCACGCGAACTCTCGTCCCCCGCGTCTAGGGAGGTCACCGACCGACACGAACACTGGCTCGGTGAGTGAGCAGAACAGTCTGAGAACTGGAGGTGAGTGGCTACGTCACGTCCTCGCCGGAGCGCCAGGCGTTGATGACGTCGAGCAGCAGGTCAGTGTCGATATCGTCTCCGCGCCAGTCACTGATTGCGTCGAGCAGGCCGTCAGTTCCCACAACGCCCTCTCCATCTGCGTAGGTGACGACGCTGTGGAGGACTTCGACTGTCGCCTCGGCGGTATCGTCGTCGGTTTCGACGGTGAGATTGAGGTCACCCACGTCGTCTTCGAGAGTGTTGTGGATGACTGTTCGGGCTTCGCTCTCGCTTTCTGCGAGCGTCAGTTGTGTTACGTTCACCTCTTCGCTCTCGACGAACAGCGAGACGTCCTGGGTACCGGTCGCGTCGCCGGTGTTCTCGACCTCGTAGTCGACGGTCAGGTTGAAGCCGTCTTTGACTTCCGACGGCAGGTCGACGAACCCGACGTCGAAGAACGCATCCCCGGTTTCGACGTCGCCGTCGTGGTGGCCGAGCGTCTCGCCCAGAACGCGCGAGTCGCTACTCGACCCGTCCGTCGCAGCCCCAATCGCTAAGAGCCTGTAGTTTCCGAAGTCGCTGTTTCCGACGTAGACGACTCCCTCGTACACCGTCGGCGAGGAGTAGATCGGTCCACCGAGGTCGAAGTGCCACACCTGGTCACCGGTCTGGGCGTCGAGTCCGTAGATACGGCCATCTTCGGAGTCGAAGCTCTCCTGGCCGCCGAAGTAGACGACCCCGTCAGCGACGGTCGGTGAGGACTCGATTCCCTGTTGCGTCTCGAACTCCCACGCCTCGGTGCCGTTGGTTGCGTGTATCGCATAGAGGTGCCAGTCCTCACTTCCGACGTACACCAGGTCGTCGTCGACCGTCGGTGAGGACCAGACGCTGTCGTCTGTCTCGAACTTCCACTCTTTCGTGCCGGTCTCGGCGTCGAAGGCGTAGACGTAACTGTCGCTGCTGCCGACATAGACCGTCCCGTCTGCGACCGTCGGCGACGAGTACACGAACGCGTCGATTTCGTAGCCCCACATCTTGCTCCCGTTATCAGCGTGCAGCGCGTGGACTGTATCACCTGCACCCGGATAGCTGCCGACGTAGACGACGTCATCTACGACGGTTGGCGAGGACCAGACGTCGTTGCCAGTATCGTAACTCCACTTCTCGCTCCCGTTGTGTGCGTGTATCGCGTAGACGTGGTCGTCGGCACTGCCGACGTAGACCACATCGTCTACGACCGTGGGGGAGGAGAAGACGGTGTCGCCCGTCTCGAAGCTCCACTTCTCGCTCCCGTTGTCTGCGTGTATCGCATAGAGATTGTCGTCGTTGCTTCCGACGTAGACGACGTCATCTCCAACTGTCGGCGAGGACCTCACGGACAATCCAGCCTCGAAGCTCCACTTTTCGCTCCCGTTGTCGGCGTGGACGGCGTAGAGGTTGTTGTCATCACTTCCGACGTAGACGGTGTCTTCGACAATCGTCGGAGAAGAGTAGACTTCGTCGTCGGTCTCGAACTCCCAGGCTGGTACGTCGAGTGTCTTGCTCGTTTCTGCAGTTTGTCCGTCTCCGTAGACAATCTGGAGCGTGACGTTGTAACGGCCTGGGTCATCGTAGATGTGGGTAGTGCTGAACTCGGTGGTCGTCTCCTCGAAACTCCCGTCACCAGTGAAATCCCAGCGATACTCCTCGATACCACCTGGGGCAGACGACCGGAGCGCGTCGAACTGTATCTCGCTTCCAGTCTTGAAAACATCGGAGTGAACAGCGAACTCCGCGGTCGGGCCTACGAGTTCGCCGTTGTGGTGACCGAGCGTTTCGAGCAACACTCGTGTCCCCTCACTCGACCCGGCAATCCAGCCGTCTAGCGCGTAGAAGTTTTCAAAGTTACTTCCGACGTAGACGGTACCTTCGACGACTATCGGTGTCGAGGGGTTCGCCCCGAGTTCGGACCGCAACAGCGACTGACCGGTCTCGGCGTCGAGTCCATAGACGACTCCACCACCGGTCTTGTCAGCACCGACGTAAACGATGCCGTGAGCGACTGTTGGGGACTGTCTGACGGAACCGGCCGCCTCGAACTCCCACTCGAGAGCGCCGGTGTCAGCATCGATTGCGTAGACGTGCTCGTCGTTACTCCCGACGTAGACAGTTCCGTCGAACGCGGTTGGCGACGAGACCACTTCGTCACCGGTTTCGAAATACCAGTCTTCGGCACCGGTCTCTGCATCCAGTGCGTAGAGATTCTCGTCGTTGCTCCCAACGTAGACGGTTCCATCAGTAACCGTGGGTGAGGATTCGACGGGGCCGTCGGTCTCGAAGCGCCACTGTTCGAGTCCTGTCTCGGCATTCAGGGCGTACGTGTGGTTGTCGTCACTCCCGATGTACACCGTCCCATCGACAACCGTAGCCGAGGACTCCACTGTCCCGTTGGTCTCGAACGTCCACTCCTCGTCACCCGTTGCTGCATCGACCGCATAGATGTGATTGTCGTCACTTCCGAAGTAGACGGTGTCATTCGAGACGGTCGGTGACGTCTGAATCTCATCATCGGCATGGTACGTCCAGTCCTCGTCACCGCTGTCGGCGTCGAGCGCGTAGAGAGTTCCGTTCCGGTCGCCGGTGTAGACAGTGTCGTCAGAGACGGCAGGCACTCCCCGAATCCAGTCTTCAGCCTCGAACTCCCACTCGTCTGTCTCGGTCTCGGTGTCGAGTGCGTACAGAATTCCGTCGAACTCCGCAGTGTACACCATTCCGTCGACAACCGTCGCTCCAGAGCCGAACGAAGCCTGGTCCTGTGTGAACGTCCACTCCGTGTCCATCTCCTGAGCGACGTTGACTCTCTCGGTTACGCTTGTTGTCTCACCGTCACCGTCTTCAATTTCGAGTTCGACGTCGTAGGAGCCAGGTAGCGCGTAGTCGTGTACCACGTTTGACTCGTTTGTTACCTCATCGACGGTCCCGTTTCCGGTCACATCCCAGCGGTACTCCTGAATGCCGCCCGCAATCGAGTAGGACCTCGCAGCGTCGAACTCGACGGATTCGTCGACCAGTGGTGATTCCGGACTCCACTCGAACGTCGCCAGCCTGTCCGGACCGACTACTGGCTCATCGAGCCACGGGTCGAACCTGACCTCGCCGGATAGCTCCTCGCCATCTCCGTCGGCAACCGTTCCGGTGTCGGGGTCCTGCTCGCCACCACTGGGCCCGGTGGGATGGTTCCACCAGTTGTCAGTGGCGTTCAGGGCTGGCGTTCCGCCGTAATCGAGGCCTTCCCTCTCGTTCCGGACGAACTCGTTGTGCGTCAGGTCGACCTCGTCTGCATCCCCACCTATCCACATTCCGTCTCGGGCATTCTCTCGCAGGACGTTTTCGCTAAAGCTCCATCTGACGAGGGGGTCTGCGGCCGTCACCGTCGCTTCGATGCCTCTGTTGTTATCGGCGAACGTGTTGTTCGTGACCTCACCGTCCGGTCCGGGGAAAGTCAGTTCGAGTCCATGTCCACCCGCACCCGTTCTCTCGACGGTGTTGTTCACTATCACCGGTCCGTCGCTCCGCCCGAGTCTGATTCCAGCCCGCTGGTTGTCCTGGAGTGTACTCTCCTCGATGGTCGTGTTGTCGGACCTGATGACGCCGATTCCACCCTGCGAGCTGTTCGTGATGACGCTGTTGGCCACCGTCACTTCGGTCGACTCGCTGACGACGATACCGTCGTACCAGCTCGGAAGGTCCGCTACTGGTACAATCGTCCCTGACGAATCGATGTCAGTCACAGTGACGTCCTCACTGTAACGAACCTGGACGGGTGCAACGACATCTTCGTGTGTTGTCCCATCGACGACGATGTCGGTCGAGTCGACGACGATTACCTGACCGGGCTCACCGGTGACTGTATAGCCGTCTTCGTCGTGAACGTATTCCAGCGGGTCGCCACCGACTGTGTTGTCAGTGAACTCGTGGTCGGCGTCGCTTCTCTCCCAGCCACGCATGAGAATACCTCGTTCCATCTCGTTATCAGCGACTACCGCGTTGGTCGCGTTGATGATGTCCATATCCGCGGCGTTACCCGAGAAGACGTTGTTTCTTACCTCGGTATCCAGAGAAGCAGGACTTTCGAACGAGAGTCCGATCTCACCGTCGATTACTTCGTTCGCGTCGAAGACGATTCCGGACGCGTTGGCGACCTCGATACCGGAACGTTCTGATTCGGCGATTACATTCTGCTCGAAGGTCACATCGCTGCTTTCTTGATTAGCCAACACTCCGGTACCGGTGCTGGTGATGTTATTCTGGAAAACGGTCCCGTTGTGGGACGCACCTGCCACCTCTATCCCCGATGTAAGTGAGCCACCAAAGCCCTCGACCACGTTCTCTTCTACTGTTATATTGGGTGAGTCCAGTCCCCGAATCCCAGCTTCGGGTGCGTGATCGATGAGGTTGTTTCGAACCTCGACATCGTGGCTACGCGTGACACTGACACCGTTGTGGTCGACACGGTACATGTCGTTATTTTCGACACGTGTCTCGTTCGAATCGACGAGTCTGATACCACTGCCTGTCAATACTGCGTCTCCCAGCAGGTCGTCAACGCTGTTGTTGGTGACTGTCGCACCGGGCGAATCCCACAGTGTGATACTCGTTCCGAGATCTTCTATCGTGTTGTTGTCTACCGTCGGATCGATTGAGTTTCGCAACTGAATTGCCTCTCCCCGTCCCGGATTTTCGCCAGTAATTTTGTTCGACTCGATTACGGTCTCGTTCGAGTACTCCAGGTTGATTGCTCTCCCACTGATTATCGTCCCTTCGGATGACTCCTGGTCCACTGTGGTGTCTGTTTCACTTCCGAGACCTTCGAAACGGAGATCCAGGTCGAGGTTCCGGAGTTCGAGTCCGTCGCTCGCGTTCGAGACGATCATCTCCGGACGGTGGTTGCGGATAGTCAGCCCATCCAGCGTGACGTTCTCCGCGTTGCTCACGTTGAACGCAACTCTGAGGTTATCGTCCTCCTCGACTTCACCGTCCACCACTGGTGTGTGTCCTTCTGCCGCGATAATCGTCAGATTCTCCACGTCCACGAGCACTGACTCATTGTAGGTCCCATCCTCGACGAGAATAGTATCTCCTGGTTCCGAGGCGTTGATTGCATCCTCAATGCTCTCGTAATCACCGCTACCAGTCTCGTTGACGATAATTTCGTCCGACGATGCGACTGCCGTCCCAGCGAAACCAGACGCACTCACTGCAGCGATGCTCACGATGAGGACAACAAGTACAGACAGCAAAACGAACCCTCGGTGACAAAGCGGATTTTCTGTGAACGTCGATGCTCGATTCCAGTTGCTGAACATTGGAACTCATGTCGACATGAACCGATATTATCTCATCGGTCAACACACTGTATCACGTCGTGATTTTATATATACTTGAGGAGAAAACGAGTTTCCACGCGTTCACAGTTCCACGGTCTTTAACACACCAACCGTCGAACAGGAGAGTATGTCACCGAACACGCCAGTCGTCGTCGAGGCGGTGCGAACGCCACAGGGAAAAGAAGACGGAGTGTACGCGGATGTGCGGAGCGAGGACCTCTCGATACCGCTCGTAAACGAGATGCTCGACCGGACCGGACTCGGCGGCGAGGACGTCGACGACCTGCTGTGGGGCTGTGCCCAGCAGCGAGACGAACAGGGGAACAATCTTGCGCGAGTCATCGCGTTGCTCTCTGACCTCGGCGAGGCAACACCAGGAAGTACGCTCAACCGCTGGTGTGCCTCCTCTGCGGAGGCGGTGATGCGCGCGGCCGACGCCATCGCGGCGGGTCAGCGTGACTGTCTCATCGCCGGGGGCGTCGAGTCCATGAGTCGCGTCAAGATGGGAGGAAACGTCCACAACGTCCACCCGGGACTGAACGACCACTACAACGTCGCCGAACTCGACATGGGGATGACCGCAGAAGCCGTCGCCGAACGCTTCGACATCTCCCGGGAGGAACAGGACGAGTACGCCCTCCGGAGTCAGCAACGAGCAGCGGCGGCGACGGATGACGGTCGCTTCGGAGAGGAGATTGTCCCTGTCGAGACCGATGACGGTGTGGTCGAGGAAGACGAGGGCATCCGTCGGAACACGTCACTCGAAAAGCTGGCACAGCTTCCCACCGTGTTCAAAGCCAGCGGCACCGTCACACCGGGCAACGCCTCCCAGATTTCCGATGGGGCGGCCGGTCTGTTGATAACCAGCAGGAAGTTCGCCGACGAACACGGCTTCGACGTACTCGCCGCGGTCGGTGACCACAACGTCGCTGGTGTCGACCCGACGGTCATGGGTATCGGTCCGGTGCCTGCAGTCAGGGGACTGGCCGAGAGAACCGGGCGCGACATCGGCGCGTACGACCTCGTGGAGTTGAACGAGGCGTTCGCCAGCCAGGCGCTGTACTGCCAGCGCGAACTCGGCTTCGACGACGAGATGTTCAACGTCAACGGTGGAGCCATCGCCCTCGGCCATCCCCTCGGTGCTTCTGGTGCGCGACTGCCGGTGACGCTCGTCCACGAGATGAACCGTCGGGACGTAGACCTCGGACTGGCGACGGAGTGTGTCGGCTTCGGGCAGGGGGCGGCTATCGAGTTCTACCGATAGCTCGCGTTTTCACAGCTTTATCACGCTGTAGCCACACCATCCGGTATGGAACTGACGGAGCTGTTCAATCAGACGCCGTTCGTCGAGCACCTCGGTATCGAGGTCACGAGAGCCGAAGATGGTGTCGCCGAAGCGCGGATGCCACTTGCTGCGGAGTTGCACTCGAACAACTGGGGCTCGGTCGCCCACGGCGGGGCAACCTACGCCCTCGCAGACACGGTCGGCGGTGCGGCGGTCATCTCGCTCGCACACGACGTTACCCCGACAGTGGATATGCGTATCGACTACCTCGCTCCCGTGACTGGTGAGGTCCACGCCAGAGCGGAGGTCATACGCTTCGGGTCGAGTCTCGCCATGGTCCAGGTTGACATCTACGACGCCGACGAGAACCGGGTGGCGACGGCACAGGGAACCTACAAGACCGGCGGACAGGGTGAATCGACGCCCTGGATGGGTGAGGGTGCAGGTGGCGAGGATTGATTCGCCTCGTGAAATCTGCGGACTGGTGGGTCGCGAAAGATATCGAGACGGGAGTGACGACTCAGGGCGAGACTCGAATCGAGGCGCTCGAAAATCTCGACGAGGCCGTGGCACTCCACCGGGGAGAGAGTGGGGACGTTATCGACACGCCAGCGAAGGAACGGCACGTTCTCGAAGCGTTAGATATCGACCCGGAGGAGGTCGAAAATGCACGGGACAAAACCGGCGAACTTCCCGATTTCATGCAGAGTGACGATGACGTCCCGTGATTTTTCGGGTCAAGACGTTGTCAAAGCACTCACAAAAAACAGATTCTACTGACTCTGGTCGAGGTAGTGCAACACGCCACTGACGTTCATGCGCTCTTCTTCACGGGCGTGTGCTGGTCGCCACGCACCGGCAGTTTCGGCTCTCTCGGCGAAGTACTCGGCGACGGCGTCGTCGTCACCCAGCTCTGTGCGCTTTTTTCGAACCCGCTCGACCCACGACTCCAGCACCTCGGCGTACTCTGTGAGAAGGTCGCCAGTCTCTCTATCGCCGAAGTGAGCGTAGTACAGCGCAGACGGATCAAGTTCTTCTATCATTTCGACATCTTCGAGACAGCCGTCGAGGTCGAACCCTGGCGGGGGGGTAGTGTGTCTGACGCCGTCGAGCTGAGGTGAGTTGATGCCTGCGGCGTCGGCGGTGAACACGCCGTCGTTTGCGGGGTCGTAGAACACCGCCTGATGGAAGGCGTGTCCCGGCGCGTGGTGAACGTCCAGCGCGTGGTCGCCGAGGTCGATCGTATCTCCGTCGGCGAGCGGAACCAGTCGGTCGTCGGGGATTGGCTCCGGTTCGACGTAGTATTTGATACGGTCTTCCATGACCCCTTTCGTTCCCTCCCAGATGCGTGTCGGGTCGGCGAGAAACCGTGCCCCCGCCTCGTAGATGTAGACGTCCGCGTTTGGACAGGCCTCTGCGAGCAAGCCCGCACCACCTGCGTGGTCGAGGTGAACGTGTGTCGGTGCGATAACCTCCAGTTCCTCGGGTTCGATGCCGACCTCACTCATGGCATCAAGCACCGTCTCGTGGTGAAGGCCCGTTCCGGTGTCGACGAGCGCTGGCCGCTCCGCATCGAGGATGTACACCAGTCCGTACCCTGATGTGTCGTACATCTCGACGTCGACGTAGTAGAGGTCGGTCGTCCCTGCTGCCGTCGCCTCGTAAAGCTCACCGAGACTCATACGGTGAGTTCCTCGCCGCGTGCACTTGTATTCGAGCATCCGCTCGGCGGTCCAGAGTCACGCACAACCCTTTCAGCCAGGATGACGCTCGATGTCGGTGAATGCAGACTCGACCTCGTCGAGTTCCGTCACGACGTCGCGCAACTCGGCCCGGAGCTCGGCGGCCTCCTCACGTAACTCGCGGAGTTCTTCGTGTTCTTCGACATCGTCACGCAGGAGGTCACGCTCGAGGTGTGCGAGTTTCGACGTGAGTTCGAGGTACGTCGAAAGCTGTTCGTCGTAGCGTTTCACGTCGAGTTGTTGCTCGATGGCGTCGACGAGTGCTTCCTTCTCGACCGGTTTGCACAGGTAGTCGTCGAACGGCATATCGACGATGTCGAGACCGGGGTCGACCGCAGTCAGCATGATGACCCGACAGTCGTAGCCGTTCTCTCGAATCGATTCCAGCACGTCGTCACCCGAGACGTCGGGCATCCGCCTGTCGAGCAACACGACATCGATGTGCTCGTCGAGTCCGTCGAGCGCCTCCTGGCCGCTGTAGGCGACGCGCGTCTCGAAGTTGTTCCGAAGCCGCAACGCGTACACGTCGGCTACTTCGGGTTCGTCGTCGACGACCAGAACGGTGGTTTGCTCGGTTCCCTCGGACACACCTAACCTGCACACCCCATCGATAATAAGTGTACGTGAACTTCCTTCCCGAGACAGTCACGTTTTGTACGCTGAAACCAAGGATACGCATGCTCGATTCACTCGGCCAACACGAGCGGGCGCTTAGCGGGCCGATTCCAGAGTACGGTACAGAGGCGTTACGTGAACTGGCACACTCGTTTATCGTACAGTGCTACCAGGAGCTCGAAAGAGAGTGGGTAATCGACTCTCGGCTGGCCGACATCGACCGTGAAATTTCACAGACAGGTACGTACACTCACACGGAAGAAGAACTGACTCACGGGGCACGGATAGCGTGGCGCAACAGCAACCGGTGTATCGGGCGGCTGTTCTGGCAGTCGCTGGACGTTCTCGACGAACGAAGCCTCGATACACCCGAAGAGATTCACCAGGCGTGCTGTCGACACATCGAATACGCCAGAAACGGCGGCGATATCCGACCGACGATTACTGTTTTCCAACCTGAGACACCCCACACTGAGCGTATCCGAATCTGGAATTACCAGCTACTTCGGTACGCCGGATACGAGACTGAAGACGGTATCGCCGGTGACCCAGCCGAGTGTGAGTTTACCCGGTATTGTCAATCACACGGGTGGGACGGTGATGGTGGCCCGTTCGACCCGCTTCCACACGTCATCCAGATCGGTGATGACGAGCCAGAACTGTTTGATGTCCCAGCAGAGCTGTTCGAAGAGGTCGAGATCACCCACCCACAGTACGACTGGTTTGGGGAACTTGGTCTGCGATGGTACGATGTGCCGATTGTCTCCAGTATGCGACTCGAAATCGGTGGAATCAGCTACACCGCTGCCCCGTTCAACGGGTGGTATCTGAGCACCGAAATCGGGGCACGGAACTTCGCTGACGAGGACCGATACGATATGCTGGCGGAAATCGGTACCCGACTCGGGTACGATACCTCTGAGGATCGCTCGCTCTGGAAGGATGAAGCGCTCGTTGAACTCAACCGCGCAGTGGTCCACTCCTTCGACGAGGCAGGCGTCACACTCGTCGACCATCATACCGCAACCGAGCAGTTCGCTCAGTTCGAGCGAAACGAAGAACGTGCTGGGCGAGAGGTGACTGGTGACCGCAGTTGGTTGCTTCCCCCGATGAGTTCTGCAACGACACACGTGTTCGACCAGACGTACGATACGACGGTGAAAACGCCGAATTTCTTCTACATGTCTGAGTAGCTTCGGGCGGCGGAGAACTGTCTACGTGTCTCGCGCGTGGGCCACTGAGTCGGCCGTAGGGCCTCACCAACGTCTACCCGAGGATATAACATCCTCACAGACCAAGGGGAGGGCAAGCCACGAACGCGGAACGGCTGACACTCATGGTACTCACGAAACGAATCATTCCGTGTATCGACGTCGATGTGGACGACGAAGGGAACCCGGCGGTGTACACCGGCGTCAACTTCGAGAATCTGGAGTACACTGGCGACCCGGTCGAGATGGCCAAGCGCTACAACGAGGCGGGAGCCGACGAATTCGTCTTTCTCGATATCACTGCCTCTGCAGAGGGGCGAGAGACGATGCTCGACACCGTCCGTGCGGTGGCCGACGAGGTGTTCATCCCGCTCACCGTAGGTGGGGGTATCCGAACTCGCGAGGACATCAAAGAGACCCTGCGTGCTGGTGCTGACAAGGTGTCGATAAACACGGCGGCACTGGAGAACCCGACGCTCATCGAGGATGGCGCGAGAGCGTTCGGGAGCCAGTGTATTGTCATCTCGGTCGACGCCCGCCGACGCTTCGACAGCGAGGGCGAGCACTACGTGGAGGCCGATGGCGAGTCCTGCTGGTTCGAATGCACAGTCAAAGGCGGCCGCGAAGGAACCGGCGTCGATGTCGTCTCGTGGGCCAGAGAGGCCGAATCCCTGGGTGCTGGTGAACTGTTCGTCAACTCCATTGACGCCGACGGCACGAAAGACGGCTACGACATCCCGCTGATGCGGGCGGTGTGTGACGCCGTCTCGACGCCGGTAATCGCTTCGTCTGGCTGTGGCGGTCCCGAAGACGCCTACGAGGTGTTCACCGATGCCGACGCCGACGCGGCGCTCGCAGCCTCGATTTTTCACTTCGGCGAGTACTCGATTCAGGAGGTCAAAACGTATCTCGACGAGCGCGGTGTCCCTGTCCGGCGCTGAAACGGACTACGAGAACGTCAGTCTTTTGCGGGCAACTTCCCTAGCGAACGGTGATGAGATGGCGGTGTACGTGGTGTGGGAAACCCCACGAAGAGAACGACCCGCCGTGTGACAACTGCGGACACGCCCGCTTTGAGGAGGCTATCGTCCGCCAGACTGACCTGAGCGAGGGCAACGAGCGCGAGGCGGCGCTCGTGTGGGTGTGTACCGACTGCGGACGCGAGCATCCGAAGCACGCACCGCCGTGTAGCAGGTGTGGAAACACGACGCTCGAAAAGCAACGACAGCACGTCGACGAGGCGGAGTTGACCCCACCGGGATACCGTGACCTCGTGACGCCACAGTATCTTGCCGTACTCGGGGTGGTGCTCGCATTCGCCGTGATTGTGACGCTTGGACTCACTGGCATTGTCGACTTGCCGGGGTTCGACCAGGGTGGCGTCCCCGAGGTCGATGGGGTTCCCGGCAACGATTCGACTGCGAACGGCATCTCCCTCGCCGAGGTCGAACAGGTGTACCTCACGGCGCTGAACGACGAACTCGCTGGGGACGAACAACTGGAGCGACACGATGACCTCGACGAGATTGCGACGTTCTACAACCAGCAGATTCTCAGGTGGCAACTCGCCGACGGCTCCGAACCCGACGCCGAGACGACAGCAGAACTACTCGCCGAGGTGTGTCACACTGACGAACCCATCACGTTTCAGGATGTCTCGGTTCAATTTACCGATGGAGACGACCCGACAGCACTCGGCGACGCTCTCGCGAGAGAGTCACTGGAGGACCCTGACTGGAGTCCCGAGGACGCGACGATACTCGGCGTCGATGTCCATGCAGTCGATGACAGACTCTATCTCGGGCAGTTCACCTGTCAGAGGTGAGGGCCTGGACAGTTCACTGTCAGAGGTGGGTGCCCAGAGATAGTTGTTCCACAACTCGCTCAAACAGCGGCTTCGTAGGCCGCACGGAAGCCGTGAGTCTTGTCGATGACTCTCTGGGCACCCAGTTCGAGTGCGTCGAGCGTGTCGACACCGTCTTGAGTTTTGATCGTCAACACGGGGTCGGTCTGGCCACCGGACTGTTCGGGGTTCATGTCGTAGGTTGCGGCCTCGACGCCTTCGGTTTCGAGCAGTGCACCCTTGAGAACGTTCATGAACGTGTGGTCCTCGCCAGCAATCTCGATGGAGAGCTCATTTTCTTCGTTGTTGATAACCCGTAGTTCCATGTCTACGAGTAGCGAGGCGTCCGTATCTCAAGCTTTCGACTCGTGGACGGTGAGTTCACCGGAGAGTTCGGTGTTGTGATACGGCATCTCGATTCCCTCGGCGTCGAAGCGTTTTTTGACGCGCTCGACGAACGCTGTCCGAGCGCCCGCCGCACCGGTCTCGTTCGGGTTGACCCAGATACGCCCAGAGAGGACGACCGCCGAGTCACCTAGGTCGACGACAGGTGCAGAGGGTGCTGGGTCGTCGAAGACGCCCTCGACGCTCGCGCCCTCTTCGACGATGACCGTTCTGGCCTCGTCGATATCTTCGTCGTAGCCGATGCCGAAGTCATAGGAGACGCGAAGGCGGTCGCTGGCGACGGGGTTGACAACCGCCGCGTTGGCGAGATGGCTGTTCGGCACGGTGACTAGCTCCTCGTCGAACGTCTGGACTTTCGTCACTCTGAGCTGAATCTCTCGTACGATGCCGGAGTTCCCGTCCCACTCGATCCAGTCGTCGACTCCGAACGGCTCGTCCTGGATGATGAACACCCCGGCGACGAAGTTCGCAATCAGGTCCTGTGCGGCGAACCCGATGGCGAGCGCAAGCGCCCCACCGAGGATTGCAAACGCCGAGAGCACGACGCCGAACCCTGCGACTGTCGCCGCCAGCGCGATTGCGAGTACGAACGTGACCACGGTCGTGACGCTGACAGCCATCCCCACGAGTGCTTGCTCGTACTCCCGCTGTCTGAGGCTCTCGCGGACGATACGCGTCAGGACCGCCTTCCCGACCACATACAGCAGAACGAACGCCACGACGAACACCACGACTGTCACCGCGACGTCTACCAGCGCCTGAACAATCTCTTCCTGTTCTATCTCCAACAGTTGTAGTGGGAGAAACATCACGAGTGAGTCCACCACTGGATGACACTTAATCGTTTGCAGCGGTTCGACTCCTGTGGGCAGTATCAGCACGCGCAGTAATACTCCCGGTCAGTGAACTCGTTTTTGAGCAACTGGTATGTGGGCTCCGGGTCGTCCGGTCGGTACACGCCTGTCACGAGCCCGTCACCCAGCTGACCGCTGGCGAGGCTGAGCCACTCTAACTCCGAGAGTACGTCTCGGTCGCCACCGGCCAGACATTTAACATAATCTGCGAGAAACACCCAGCGAACATCGTTACCCTCGTCAGCGACAACCTTCTCCACCGATTTACCAGTCGCCTCAGCGTAGGCGGCCATTGGCAGGTTCACCCCGGCCGCCACAGGCATTGCAATCCACTTCCACGGTCGGGTGTTCACATCCAGCAGGACGTACTCCTCGCGATTTTGGTCGTAGACGAACTCTGCTTCGCTGATGCCACGATATCCCGCATCGTCGAGCACCGCGAGTGCACGCTCACGGAGTGTCGGGTCGGAGACGCGGTCGACGACACAGCTAGTTCCGTAACTCGCCGGATAGCGTACTCGTGCGTTCCCCACGACCGCAATCGGGTCACCGTCGACGGGAACGTAGGATGCGACTGAGCGGTCTTCACCAGTGGCAATCTGTACGCGTTCTTGAGCCATCAACCGGACACCTTCGTCTGCCGCCGTCGCCACGACATCCTCGTACGCCTCACGGTCGTGGACCTCGACGACGTTCGTTCCGGCGAGTTCCTCGAACTCTCGCTTTCTCGCAGGCTTGAGTACCAGCGGGAATCCAAGCGCTTCGACGGCTTCCTCGGCAGAGAGAACGGCTGGTCCATCGCCGTCGATGCCTGCTTCCTCGATTCGGTACGTCTCGGGAAACGGGACTCCGAGGTCGGCACACCGGGCGTACAGCGCTGGCTTGTCGAGGACGCCGTCGATGCTGTCGGGTGCGAACGAGAGCGAGACGCCTGCTGGCTGGGTGTCGGCGAGTGCGTGCACCCACTCGTCCATACAGCCGAAGGCGACCGGTGTGTGATCGAGTGCGTCAGCCAGCCGTTCGAGGTCACTCCGGTAGCCATCGAGGTCGTCCAGCGGATACGTCACTTCACCGGCGAGCGTGACTGCGTTCGAACCCGGAGCGACTCCATCAGGCGAGCGGTCGAGTGTGATGACTGGAACGCCGTGAGCCGACAGCGCCCGGGCGACGCCAAGACCCGTTACGTGAGCATTGCTGACTAGCGCTGGCGGACGGTCGAACGAGTACGATTCGAGCTGTGAACACAGGTCGTCGAACGAGAGAACTCGGTCGGTCATTGCCCTCTCTAGCACCGACCGACGTATGAGGACGGTGATTGTCACGGTTTCTTGCCACTGCCGTTATCACAGGCGACGAGAAGCAGCCGCTACCAGAGATGAGAAGCAACCGTCACCAGAGATGAGAAGCAACCGTCACCAGAGACGAGAAGCAACCGTCACCAGAGACGAGAAGCAACCGTCACCAGAGACGGGAAACCAGTAGCTTTTGCAGGCACTGCACAAACACCGATGTATGGGCTGGCTGGTGCGGACCGTGATGACTGCCATCGGTTTCGCCATTTTACTCGTCTACACAGCATTTGCACTCGTCGGACTGTTCGCACTCCAGTGGCTGGTCACCAATCCACCGGATGCGGTGACGTTACTGCTCGCGTTCGCCGCGGTCGTTCTCGTCTCGGGATACGTCGGGTACTCGCTCGGCTCACTCCGAATCGTGGCCAGTCTGGACGCCACGGAGTTACCGTCTCGTAGGGCACCCGCGCTCTACCAGCGGTTCACAGACCTGACCGACAGAGCAGACGTCCAGACGCCACGACTGCTCGTGGCGAATCTCGACGCTCCGAACGCCCTCTCGATTGGGGGTCCGCGTCGGGGATTCGTCGTCCTCGACCCGAGTCTGTTCCAGTTGCTCACCCTCGACGAACTGGAGACGATTATCGCACACGAACTCGCACACATGGAGCGTCTGGACACGTTCTACAACACGCTCACGATGACCGCTATGCGGACGCTCGTCGGTGTGTTCTTCGTGCTGTTCTTCCCGCTGGTGCTGTTCCTGGGCGGTATCGACCGTGCAGCACCGTGGATTGCGGGCAGACCGGGACCGCCACGGGTGAGTCTCGCACGGTCCTTTCAGTGGCTCGTGACGCTCGCCCTGAGCGGGGTGTTGTTCGTGTTCACGCTCGGGTTTCTCGCGTACTCGCGAAAACAGGAGTTCGCGGCCGACCGCCGTGCAGCGGAGTTGACCGGCAACCCTGTCGCTCTCGCCCGTGCGCTGGCCAAAATCGAGGAGGCGACCAGGCCGCGCAGAGGGCTGCTGGCGATGCTGTACGTCCACGACGAACCTGACCGAGAGGAGCAGTGGCTCTCGACGCATCCACCGGTCGAGGAGCGAATCGACCGGTTGCTGGCGCTCTCCGGACAGACACCACCACCGTAATCGACACACAAAAACGTCCTCAGACCGAACTCTCGGCACTCACAGTGACCGTCATGCTCTCTCAGGTACGCACTATCGACGTTCGCCCGACGCTCCCCCAGTCACCAGCGGCCGCTCTCGTACTGGTCGGCGACATTCTCGGACTACTGGTGTTTATCATCTGGGGGCTGTACAGCCACGGGCTTCCCGCCTGGGAGATGCCACAGCACACGCTCACGACGGCCACACCGTTTCTCATCGCATGGCTCGCGCTCGCGCCGATATTCGGCCTGTATCATCGGGACACCCTCCGGAGCTATCGTCGGACGCTCGGCCTGCTCGTCGGCGGGTGGCTCGTCATCGCGTTCGTCGGTGGACTCATCCGGGCAACTCGGTTTTTCGACGGCGGCACCGGTCTGACGTTTTTTATCGTCAACATCGTCTTCGGTCTTCTGATACTTCTCCCGTGGCGGCTTGCGGTCGTCGCCGCGTTACGGCGGTAGCGAGACGACAACTCACTCTGTCGCTGAAACCGCACTGACAGCGGCTTTTTCGTCGTGCTGTTCGACTTCGAGAACAGTCCGTTCGGGAAGCTCGGGATTTGGCTTCCGACCGAGCGTCAGCAGCCGCTCGGTGAGCGTCAGCTCTTCGGGACTCGGACTCGGCTTCTCGATGGGCTCGTGCTCGACGACGATACCTTCTGATTCGGCTGCGATACGGACAGCACAGAGCTGATACGACGGGTAGAATACGGGCGGAAGGATGCCCGTGATGCCGTCGCGGCGGTGGAGTCGCTTCAGCCACGTCCCGCTGTTTACTATCATCCCTCCGTCCACTTCTCGGACCGTCGGACGGTGAGTGTGGCCGTAACAGAACAGCACAGCCTCGGGATTCTCCTCGAATATCTCGCGAGCGGCCTCCTCGTAGGGTGCCTCGGGGTCGACGGTGAGTGACGTCTCGAAGACGCCGAAGCGGTTGACCGTCTTTCTGACGTCGCGTCGGATGAAATACAGTGGAATCGAGACGAGTAACAACAGCCCGGCGACGGCCACGTTCGCCCCGAAGAACACCCAGGCTGCGGTGCCCGCGAGTCCGAACAGCTGGAAGAACGACTGCACCTGGTCGACGGGAGCGGACCAGACGCCGACGAGGTCGAGCGCGCCGAGAATCGCGACGAGCGCGCTGAGGTTGAACAGGAACAAAAATGGGAGCAGCGAGTACCGCAGGACGGGATTCATCTCCCGGTAGAAGTACTTGGAGATGAGCCAGACCGGCATTCGCTCTGTCGGGGTAACCGCCTGCACGTCTTTGAGCCAGTTGAACCGTCCACGATTTGAGAGCTGACCAGCACGGCTGATGACCTGTGTCGTGTAGTAGTATCCGAGCGGTGTCACTTGGGGATTTCCCCAGTCTTCGATACGGTTGTTCGGGTCGCGCTGGTGGCCGTGTTCGAAGTAAATCTCGTGGCCGCCGAGTGGTCTGGTAATCGAGTGTTCCTGAACGAGGTCGATGTTGTACGCCGCGAATTTCTCGACGAACTCCTCGTGGGCGGCCAGCTCGTAGTCGTGGTTGCCCGGCACGAGCGTAATCCGGACGTTCTCTCCCGTCGCACGAAACTGCTCGAACAGTCGGGGATACGTCTCTGTGAGCACGTCGAACTTCTCGATGCCCTCCAGCTTCGTGAACTCCCAGAGTCCGAACGCGTCGCCGTTGATGACGAGTTCGGCGTCTTCGTCGGTGGTTTCGAGTCGTTCGAGGAACTCGAGCAACTCGTCGAGG
>PUMG01000295.1 GCA_003551265.1 Halovenus sp. | reverse complement strand
CGGGAGGTGAGGCGGTGGGGTCTCACCCGCAACGGAGTCACGTATCTCACGCTCTCCGAACAGAAAAACCACGAGCCAGCGAGAGAGCACCTCATCGAGGCCATCAGAGGCGTCGAAATAGTCCAGCGAGTCTACGCAGAACTCGAAGAAGCGGAAACGCTGACGTACGACGAACTCAGAGGTGTGGTGAAACGAGAGACAACGCTCTCGGAATCGAGTATCAACCGGCGGAGTAGCACCGTCAAAAAGTGGCTGACGACTCTCCCCGAGGTCGAAGAACAGCGCCACGGACGGAGCAAGAAATTCGTCCTCGTGTGACGGAAGACGCACTTTTGCGTGCCCAACACTGACACGCCTGTACTGCTTCGAAAGCGCTTTAGGGGCCGCTAGGACAGTATGGTATACAGCCTGTGCGGGGTTGATGACGCTCCCAGCCGAGACAGGATTTCACCGCCAGCAGGCGGACGCGGCGTTGCCGCGGACGGCGGGGGAGTGCGAGCCCGCGGACAGGAGGAGAACACAATCATGCCAGTATACGTAGATTTCGACGTCCCGGCGGAACTCGAAGAGGACGCACTCGACGCCCTCGAAGTTGCGCGGGACACAGGAACGGTAAAAAAAGGAACGAACGAGACCACCAAAGCCATCGAGCGAGGCAACGCTGACCTCGTCTTCATCGGCGAGGACGTCCAGCCAGAGGAGGTCGTGATGCACCTGCCAGAGCTATCCGACGAGAAGAACGTCCCGTTCCTCTTCGTCGGCACACAGGACGACATCGGCCACGCAGCAGGGCTGGAAGTCGGCAGCGCCGCCGCCGCTATCACCGACACGGGTGAGGCGAGCGCCGATGTCGAAGACATCGCCGACAAGCTCGAGGAACTCCGGTGAGGTGAGTTCGGATGAGCGCAGAGGACTCAGGAAACAGTGGGTCGACGCCAGCGGAGGTCATCGAACTCGTGGGCAAGACCGGGATGCACGGCGAAGCCATGCAGGTCAAATGCCGCATCCGCGAGGGTTCGAACAAAGGCCGCATCATCACGCGGAACGTACTCGGACCCGTCCGCGAGGGTGACATCATCCAGCTGCGAGAGACAGCACGCGAAGCAGACACCATCGGAGGACAATAATGGTTCAGAAACGGACGTGCGACTACACCGGCGAGGAAATCGAACCAGGGTCGGGCAAGATGTACGTCAGAACTGACGGCACCATCCTCTGGTTCAAAGACTCCAAAGCCGAAAAGAACTACTTCCTCGGCCGAGAGTCCCGCGACCTCGAATGGATTGGCTACGAGGAACCGGACGAAGAAGACGTCGAGGACGAAGAAACCGAAGACGCTGAAGCCGAAGACGAAGACGACGACGAGGGAGGCGAGGAAGCGGCGGAAGCTGAGGAGGACGCTGAGGATACCGACGATGAAGAGGCAGACGCCGAGGCAGACGACGCTGATGCTGAAGATGCTGAAGCGGACGCCGAAGAGGAGACGGAGGCCGAGGCATGAGCGAGCACGAGCGAACGTTCGTGATGGTCAAACCCGACGGCGTCCAGCGCGGTCTGGTGGGCGAAATCATCGGCCGTCTGGAAGACCGTGGGCTGAAACTCGTCGGTGCGAAGTTCATGCAGATAGACCGAGAGCTCGCCGAGGACCACTACGGCGAGCACGAAGACAAACCGTTCTTCGAGGGACTCGTCGACTTCATCACCTCCGGACCGGTGATGGCGATGGTCTGGGAGGGACAGGACGCGACCCGACAGGTTCGGGGAATGATGGGCGAGACCGACCCTGCGGATTCCGCACCGGGAACTATCCGCGGTGACTTCGGACTCGACCTCGGCCGCAACGTCATCCACGGCTCCGACCACGAAGACGAGGGCGCGAACGAGCGCGAAATCGACCTCTTCTTCGACGAGGACGAACTCGTTGGCTGGGACCAGACGAACGAAACCTGGCTCTACGAGTAACGAGTCGCGTTCGCGGACCCAGTTTTCACAGCCAGAGACGGTCAACCCGCAGTTATACGTCCAGAGTTGTAACGGCCACCCATGCTTTCCAGACGAACAGTGCTCGGACGGCTTTGTGGGGCAGTTATCGGCGGGTCGGTCGCTATCGGAACCACTGCCGGAGGCGACACCGTGGGTCAACACACCGGCCAGCGTCGAACGAGAGAGCAGGCTGCTCCTGGCGAGGCGACAACCGTGACTGCGGCTATCGACTCCTCGGTTCTTTCGAGGCTCGCGATGCCGGCAAGGTTCGAATCGACGGTTGCCGAGTTCGAGCGGACGACTGGCGTTTCGCGAGACGCTGTTGAGCGGATAACTACAAACGGGACGCTGTATGGACAGACACTCTCTCAGGGATGGGCACGGGCGACCGGACAGTTCGACGTCGACCAGGTGCGTACGCAACTCCGTGAGCACGACGCACAGTTCGTCCATGTGAACGCAGCAGAAAACGTTCTCCAGGCACGTGAAACGCCATACACGGTCCGTCTCGAACCCACACAACTCACGCTGGTCATGGGCGGAACCCGGGCAGACCGCCTCGAAACCCTCGCAACCACGGCGCGCCATGAGTCGGTCTCCACATCCACTGAAGACGCCGTCTGCCACGTCCGCCTCGGTGACGGGGTCCGAGAGCGAATCCGTACGCTGGCGAATGGGCCCTCCACATCGTTCGAAACCCTTCTGGATGCAACCCGGAGTGCTGGAGTCTCACTTTCGGTTGGTCCGCAGAGCAGTCGACTGAGATACAGCGTCGTCGCCGACCCCGAGCAGGTAACAGACAGTGTGGTGACCGAACTTCTCGACGAACTCGACGCACAGGACGGGGTCGAACTCGTCGGCACCGACAGCGATGTCGAACTCGTCGATACAGGCACTGACGTTGAGTTCAGCGACACCGACACTGACGTCAACTTCGGCGATGCTGACAGTGTCGACAGTGATGCGAGACACATCGCTGGGACAGTCGAAATAGCGAACGCTCGTCTCTGGAGGATTCAGACGCTCGCGGAGGAAAACTCGACAGGATGGTGACCGTCAGCCGAACTTGCCAGTGATGTAGTCCTCGACACGCTGACTGTTGGGATTTTCGAAGATCCGGTTGGTGTCGCCGAACTCGACGAGTTCACCGCCGGTGAGGAACACAGCAGTCTTATCGGAGATACGGGCGGCCTGTTGCATGTTGTGTGTGACGATGACGACCGTGAACTCCGAGGCGAGGTCCTCGATGAGGTCTTCTATCTGTGAGGTTGCCACAGGGTCGAGCGCCGACGCTGGCTCGTCCATCAGAATCACCTCCGGGTCGGGCGCGATTGCCCGGGCAATACAGAGACGCTGTTGTTGTCCACCGGAGAGGTCGAGCCCCGACGAATCGAGCTGGTCTCCCACCTCGTCCCAGATTGCCGCGCGTCTGAGGGCGTCCTCGACTTTCTCGTCCAAGTTGTCGTCTTTGCCCTGCACCCGCAGACCGTATGCGACGTTGTCGTAGATGCTCTTTGGGAACGGGTTGGGCTCCTGAAACACCATCCCAACAGCACGACGGAGCGCCACCGGGTCGACGTCGTCGTCGTAGATGTTCTTTCCTCTGAGCAGAATCTCACCCTCGACACGAGCGGTGTCGATGAGGTCGTTCATGCGGTTTATCGACCGCAGGAACGTCGACTTGCCACAGCCGGATGGCCCGATGAGTGCCGTCACCTGCTGTTCGGGTATCTCCATGGAGATGCCGTCGAGCGCCTGGGTGTCGCCGTAGTAGACATCGATGTCCCGCGATTCGATGATGGTCTCTCCGGTTCCACTGTGGTCGTCGGTGGTTGTGACTGTAGGTGTCGTCGTCATCGATTCTGCGTCCGTCGTGGGTGTGTCATCGAGGCTCATGTTATCGGTCGTATCTGTTACGGATGTAGATTGCGGTGGCGTTCATCAGCAACAGCACTGTGAGGAGGACAACGCTGCCAGCAGCGGCGATGTGCTGGAACTCCGCCTGTGGCTGTGAGGCCCACTCGAATATCTGCATCGGCATCGCACCGAACGGCTCGAACAGCGCCCCCGGTGAGAGCCGTGGTGGGGCGAACATCGTCGTCGCCGCACCGATCATAATTAGTGGCGCTGTCTCACCGATTGCCCGCGCCAGTGCGAGAATCGTCCCGGTCATGATACCCGGCATCGCCGAGGGGAGAACCACGTCGCGGGTGACTTCCCACTTCGTCGCTCCGACGCCGTAGGCCGCCCGTCGCTGTGAGTCCGGCACTGCCCGGACCGCTTCCTGTGCAGCGACGATGACGATGGGAAGAATCAGCAGTGTCAGGGTCAACGCACCAGCGAGCAACACTGACCCCAGCCCCGCAGCGCGAACGAACAGCGCGAGTCCGAGCAGTCCGTAGACGATAGAGGGGACGCCCGCGAGGTTGGCGATGTTCGCCTCGATGAACCGGGTCACTCGCGTGTCGGGTGCGTACTCTTCGAGGTAGATCGCCGCACCGACGCCGAGGAAGATGGTGAACACGGCCGTCAACACGATGAGAAACAGCGACCCTATCAGCGCCGGATAGATGCCTGCGCCGCGCCCGTCGACGTAGTTTTCGGGGAACCACGACGGTGGGTGCGTGAGAAACGTCAGGTCCAGCCATCCCCAGGATTCGTAGATGACGTCACCCACCAGCAACAGGAGTGCAGCGACGCCAAAGAGCGTCGAGAGAAAACACAGACCGACGAATACTCGGCCGTACAGACGCTTTCTGTCGAGAGTGGCGTCGGAGCCGAAGCCGTCGATTCCAGTGGTTGCCATCAGTCGTACACCTCCCGGTAGCGGCGTCGAATCCACTGACTGAAGAGGTTCATTGCGAGCGTCATCGCAAACAGCGTCAGCCCCACCGCAAACAGCGACTGGTACTGGATGGAGCCAATGGCGACGTCGCTGATACCAACCTGCACCATGTAGGCCGTCATCGTCTGGATCTCATCCAGCACGTTGAATGTGATGTTGGGATTCATGCCCGCTGCGAGCGTGACTGCCATCGTCTCACCGATTGCACGCGAGATAGCGAGGACGAACGAGGCCAGAATCCCCGAAAGCGCTGCTGGCAGCACGATGTTCGTCGATACTTCGAACTTCGTCGCCCCGAGTCCGTAACCAGCGTGACGGAGATGGTCCGGTACCGCAGACATGGCGTCCTCGGAGAGAGAGGAAACCATCGGGAGAATCATCACAGCGACGACGAGTGCACCTGCGGCGGCGTTGAACGTCCCCGTCTCGGGGAACACTCGCTGAAT
>PUMG01000044.1 GCA_003551265.1 Halovenus sp. | reverse complement strand
GGGTGTCCTGATTGCGGCTGTGCTGTGGCGACGGTCGCAGAATGCCGAAAACGAGAAACAAGCTCAATAATAGGGCTTGGACACACGTCTTAGAGTAGTACTTCTGTCTTCTTCCGATATTGATCGGATTACCGTATAACTCGATTATGCACCCCGATCCAACATAATTTATTCTTTAGCAAGAAATATAGATAGATCGCCTTCACCTCAAATCTTGTTTCCCATACTCATGGAGTGGCAGCGTTTCAATTAAGTCAGCAGAACAGTTCCAAGATTTATTATGCGTCCTAATCAAGCGAGTACTATGGTCAATAGCGAGAGTCTCTCTACCTGTTTTGAAACTCTGCGAACAGATACCCTTCCTTCGCTAGGCATCGAAGACTCACTCAATAGCCGTATTATAGCGTCTCGCCTCCTCGTTGAGCGATTAGGGGAGAAAGATACAAATTACTGGTGGGATTCTCAGATACTTGGAAAATTTGGGCACGATGCATTAGCGGAAGCAGTTCCTCGGACCACGACCAAGGCCCAAATTGAGTTGGCAACAAAAACTGGCCGAAAAGTGGAACAAGAAAAAATAGATGATCAGAGTGTTTCACTGTTCGATCTTGGACCTTTCGTAGAATCACAAATTGAACACGAACTCGAACAAATTAATAATGAAGCTGATCTGAACATTCTCGAAGACTACTCAAGCGAAATTACAGAGGAAGGGTGGACTGATTCTATCGTGTCAGAGACTGACCCAGTTTCTCCCCAAACGGACACCGTCTTTGAGCTTGGAACAGTTGCTATGGAAGATATGAACGATAAAGATGTGTTACACAATGTTGTTGATCAACTCGTCCATGGCTATGGCGAATCTACAGTAAACAATCTTCGAATTCCATACTTCCGTGTAAACCAATGACATCCAAATCAACAAATGAACTAAGTGCTTCTATTGGTCGTCATGGCGCATACATCTGGGAGACCAAACGAATTTTTGAAACATATATTGAAACTCAGGATTATAATGGAGTCAAAGAAGCAGTACTGGAAGAGAACCTACTCCGAAAAGGAAGTGAGCGGTATCGAGAAGACATCCTTACTGAGATAGTAGCAAGATACAGTATTGATAAACAAAAATATACAGAAACACCCATAATTCGAGTCTTCAAGCGACCCGTGGGAGAACCAATTCAGGAATGGATACTGTATTATGAGTTTTCACAGGACCCATTAGTGTTGTTACTGACAACCGATTTCTTATATTCGGAATTTCATAAAGGTGCACTCACTGTTCGAAAGGAAGACGTGATCGAGTTTTTGCAGCAATTAGAGTCTGAATATCCCGTAATCGGGTCTTGGTCGGAGAATACCTTGCTGAGTGTATCAGAGCACTACTTGGCAGCGATGAAAAACTTCGGACTACTTAAAGGAAACACACAAAAAGAATTCAAATACGTCTATCTCCCTAATCAGGTCGTATTATATGTACTTTACTCATTGTTCGAAGATGGAATCACTTCAGCAGAGGCCGTGGTTGAACATCAAGCGTGGAAGCTACTGCTAATGGATACCGATGACGTACGCGATCGGCTTCAGAATGTAAGCCCTTCGCACGTACGATACGAAAAGCGGGGAAGTGTAGAACGGCTAGAACCCAAATACGAATCGCTCAAGGGGTGTATTGATGAGTTCTAACATTCGGGAGCGAATCGATGAGTTAGAAACGCTTGTGCTCGACAAGCCGCACACTATCGACAGTCTCAGTGGCGTTCCCTTCGTCGTCTTCCCATACGATCCGGAGAAAGAACTCTCCGTGGAAGACGACATTGACGATTTTATCGACAAGTTGGAATTCAACGACCTCTCCGTTGCAAGAATTGACCTTCGAGATCTTGTATTCTCGATCCTCGACGATCAAAACCTCCTAGAAAGCGTTATCGAGACTGAAAAGGAAGATCCCGGTGAAGTTAGGGCAGGTCTGAATTCAACGTTTTTCGAAGAATTCCACGGGAATCGAGGAACGCTTATGGAAGAACTCATCACGCGTGCTGAGAAGCATGATGTAGTTGTGATACACCGCTGTGGAATCCTCTATCCGTTTTCGAGTATCTCTGTGATTCTTGGACAGTTGGAGAATGTGATCGAGACTCCACTCATTGTGTTCTACCCGGCAGTCAAGCATGGCAAGGACTTAAGATTCCTAAACGAAACAGATGGTACGTATTATCGAGCTAAGGTGATCTGAAATGTCTCAAGCAACCTCTACCCAAATAGAAACCATATTCCGACGACCAATTTCCCGCGAGATCAACAAGGTCGTCAAGGTTGAGCAGGAAGACAAGAAAGTTGTTGCCCAAGAACTCGAAGAGTATATTCTAACGAACGGGTTAGAACGGAATTTCACGAAGCTATTAGAAGCAGTCATCGATAGCGAAAGAACCTCTACTGACGATGTCGGTATGTGGATCTCAGGTTTCTTTGGTTCTGGGAAGAGCCACTTCATGAAAATTCTCGGATATCTGCTTGAGGACCGAACTATCGGTGATGGTAGTTCCGCTGCGGATATCTTCTGCCGCCGCACTGACGACGAAACTCTCAAAGGTGCAGTCAGGTCTGTTGGTTCGAAGTTTGACTCTGATGTACTGATGTTTCAAATCGGTGCAAAGGAGAACAAAGCTAAAGCAGAATCTATCTCGGAAATAATTTATCGAGAGTTTAGCAAGGACCAGGGATACGCTGGAACTCCGTGGGTAGCAAAAATAGAGAAAGATCTTGAACAACAAGGAGTGTACGATGAATTTAAGCGAGTCATCGAGGAACAGACAGGGACGTCATGGGAGCAGCGACGGACACAGTCTATTTTTGTCCGCAAGGACCTGATCAATGCACTCGTTGAGGTTCAACCTGAATTTACTGAAGATGACGCCCGCCAGGCGATAAAAGACGTCAAAGAAGGTCTAGTGATCACTGCAGAAACCCTTACTGAGGAGTTACTCGAATACGTTGAGAACAAGGACAGTAAGGGTACCCCTCGTTACTTCGTGTTTCTTGACGAAATTAGCCAATTTATAGGTGAGGACAGCGAGAAGCTGCTTGAACTACAGAGTATTGTCGAAGAATTTGGACGGCAGGGCGATGGAAAATTGTGGCTCGGGGTCACCTCGCAGGCAAAACTCGAAGAACTCGTCCCGGGGATCCTCGCCAATCAGGACGAGGAATCTAAGGTTATTGACCGATTTGAGTATCGAGCAGACCTAGATTCACAAGAACTAGATAAGGTCATCCGAGAGCGGATCTTGCAAAAAAAAGAGGACGCAATCCCCACTCTCTCTAAGTTCTATGGAAGTCACAGTGGACCACTTACAGCCCACTACAAACTCGCTTCAACCCGAAGTGTCGGAAGTATCGACGAATCAGAATTCATCGAGTGCTATCCGTTCCTTCCGTATCAGTTAGAGATCCTCCCGCAAATCTTCGCGGCACTTCGGGGGCGTGGCTCTGATGACCGGCTCATGGGGCGCGAGCGTACGCTGATCGACATCACCCACAGCGTGTTTAACGAGCCTACGAACCTGAAAGACGAGACTATCGGAAGTCTGGTAACGCTCGATGCGATTTTCGATGAGATTGCGGAAGAGATCAATGATGAGGACCGGAACACAATCGAAGACGTATCCCTCCAAAGTGGAAATAACGAACTGGGACGTCGTGTTCTCAAAGCATTGTACCTGCTTCAGCAGCTCGATTGGGTACCTAATTCTGCAGGAAACATCGCTACCGTGCTGTACTCCGAAGTCGGTGACGCGAGATCGATCGACGGCGACGTGAAATCTGTGTTAAACGAGCTGCTTGAAGCGTCGTATATTGGACGGAGCGACGAAGGGTATCGATTCCTGTCCCAAACGGAACGAGGGATAGAAGACGAGATTGCCAGTATAGACGTACGTGCGGGTGACATCCGACGTGCTTCGAAGAAAGTTCTCCGAGATATTTTTGAGAACGCGACGACAGTCGGTTACAAGAACGACACGTTCGACATCTCGATCAAAGCGGACAACGAGACGATCTCTGAGACAGGCGAAATAACTCTCGAAGCGTACTCTCCGATACACCGTCTCTACGAGTCAGTCAACGAGCGGGCGTTGAAAACAGAGAGCTACTCCGAAGACGCAACTATCTATTGGACTGCCGCTGAAAACGGCGAATCTCTCCGTGATGACATTGAACGCCTCATTCAAGTTCGACAAGTCATTGAGGAGAAACAGCGGAAGAACTTGAGTCCAGAGGAACGGGATGCCGTTCAACAAAAAGGGAAGGACTTGTCTCGTTTAGAGGAGGACATAAAGAGCGAGTTCATGGATGCGTTCCGAAACGGAGTCATCCTGTATCACGGCGCTGAAACTGAACCAAGTGACTCATCCAATCGGCTGGAAACGCTTTTAGAGGGCGTCGCTGCAAACGCGATCCCTCGGGTGTACACGAAGTACGAGTCGGAGCTTGCAGAGATCACTGACGATGATATCGACCGTGCGTTCGGAAATCTGGGAAGCGGAACTCTACCGAGTGTATTCGAGGACCTCAGCCTCGTCCTCAATGGAAATATCAATACTGAAGCGAGTCTTTGCCAGGAAATCAGTGACGAGCTCGACGACCGTATTCATCATGGTGAAGAAACGACCGGGAAAGCGTTACGAGACGTGTTTGAGGGCGCTCCGTACGGATGGAACCGGAACGCGGTTCGTTTAGGAGTAGCGATGCTCTTCCGGAACGGTGCGGTAGTTGCAAATTATAAAGAGCGGGTATACGCCAGCTATACCGACAGCGAGGCGCAATCACTGTTCACCGGTATCCGGAAGTTCAACAGTACGAGCTTTGGTAAACAGGAAGAAATTGATCCCTCGGATCGTCGTGCTGCTCGCAGTCTCCTCGACAAGGTGTACGATAAGAAAGTTCAGGACACCGTGCCCGAGGTAGCCGGTGGTATTGAGGAAGCCAGTAAGACGTGGCGCGAACGATCAGAAACACTCGAACGCGAGGGTCGAAAATCCTCGTTCCCCCTCACAAGTGAGGTGACGGAGCTGAAAACCTATCTCGGCAGTATCGTCGGGAAACAGACCGACGCGCGGACGATCAACGCGTTCCTCGACAATCGTGAAAAGATTGAGGAGCTGACTCCGACAGTCAAGAACGTATACGAGTTTCATGAATCTGGAAATCTCGACAAGTTTTCGAGATATCGGAAGTTCCTCCGGAACGACTGGTCAGAGTTGCGTGACTTAGATGATGACTCTGAAACAGT
>PUMG01000341.1 GCA_003551265.1 Halovenus sp. | reverse complement strand
TCTTGTCGAGTTCGCGCAGGCGCTTCTGGACGCGGACGAAGTCCTCGTGGTGCTGGTCGGCGGCTTCTTGCACCTCGACGAACTCCTCGTGCTTCTCGTCGGCGTCGTCACGGACATCGTCTGCCTCGCGGTAGGCCTCTATCATCCGGTTGTGGTGTTGCTGGGCCTCGTCTGCGAGTTCGGTCACCTTCTGGTGGTGTTTGGACGCCTCAGCGCGAACCTCTTCGGCCTCGGCTTCGAGCTCTTCGAGTTCATCGTTCTGGTTGAGCTTCGATTTCTTGTTCTGGAGGCGCTCGCGTTTGTCCTCGATCTTCTCGATGAGTTCGCGCTCGTCTTCGGCGTCGAGCACCTCGGTCTGCTGTTTGAACTCCAGCTGTTCGATCTCGGATTCGAGCTCTTCGATTTCGTCTTCCTCGTCGATTTCGAGGTCGTCTTTCATCTGTTCGACGCGGTCGAACAGTTCGTTGGCCTTCGCGTTGAGCTCGTTGCGCTTTTCTTTGTGCTCCTGGACTTTCTCGTTGAGCTCGTCACGCTTTTCGCGGTGCTCCTGTGCGTTGTCGACCTTCTCGCGCGTCTTCGCGTTGAGTTCGTCGCGTGCAGAGGCCTTTTCCGAAGCTAGCTGGTTCAGCTCGTTCCGTCGGTCACGGAGTTTGCCTGCGAGTTTGATGAGTTCGCCTTTGGAGTCTGTTTCGAGTTGCTCTTCCGTTACTTCTGTGTTCTTTGATTCGTCGAGTACGTTTGCCATAGTTGTCTCTCTGGTTATGGGTCTGTGCCATCCCCGTCCCGGCGGACAGCAATACAGCTCAAGAGTCGCTGACGTCGATAACAACTGTGTCCTGTCATGTCGGTCGTCGAGCGGTACTGCCGAACGTCGGAACGTTCTGGTAATTCCCCCTTGTTGTGGATATTGTTTAAGTATTCCGGTCGACAGGCCGTGTGGCGCCAGTTCTCACACCAGCAGACTACGTTCTAGAGAATCGTCCGTACGTATCTGTCGTGGTGAGATGGACTGTTCGCTCAGGCTGTAATATTATAAGGATTCTCGTACGTCATCAGAGATGTCTCGCTGTACAGGTACGAGAATTCATATGTATTCGCTCAAACCGGCCACAAAGAGTGACGCTCCTCTTAGACGATAGAGTAGGTCGCACCCGCGGTGAGTGCGAGCACAGCCAACACTCCTGCCAGCGCGATGTAAGTGACCGAACGCGGTTCGTCCAGCAAGTGCATGAACCAGCCTGCGACTGCGAGTGCCTTCACTGTCGAGAGCGTCAGAATGACCGCGAAGGCCACCCCGTACATCGCCTCGACCAGCACGAGTTCGAGCAGGAACTGGATGGTCGTAATCGCTGTCAATGCCACGAAGATCGCCGTGTAGAGTTTTACTGATGCCATTTGTTGTCACCTCAGAGGATGTAGAACAGCGGGAACAGGAACAGCCAGACGATGTCGACGAAGTGCCAGTACAGGCCGTAGTACTCGATGGTTCCCGCCTCGTCTTCACCCATGTACGCTCCGTTCCAGGTACGAGCGATGAGGAACAGGACGATGAGCATCCCTATCACCACGTGTATCGCGTGCAAGCCGGTGGTGAAGTAGTACGTCGACGCCATCAGGTCGGAGTTGAACGTCCAGCCCTGGTTGAGGTAGAGTTCGTTCCACTCGATGGCCTTGTTCACCATGAACGCGCTCGCCCCAGCGAACGTCAGCCCGAGGAAGCCGGCGGTCTTCCACTTCTGCTCTTTGCGGGCGTAGTGGAGCGCCAGCACGACTGTGAATGAACTGAACAGCAGAACGTACGTGTTGAGCAGTCCTGGCCAGACAGCCTTGCTCGTGTAACCCGCGGCCTCCCACCAGTCGGTCCAGCCGAACTCGAAGCGGGTGAAGATGTACGCACCGATGAACGCACCGAACAGCATGATGTCGGACCCGAGGAACACCCACATCCCGAGTTTGGTGTTCTCGACGGACTCGAACGGCCACTGTTCGGCAATCCGTGGCTCGGGCACGTCGAAGGACTCGTAGCCCATCCCGACGAGCGTGTACGTTCCCCAGAACGCGCCAATCAGTGTGAGCCAGAAGTACATCCCGGCGTCAGCGAGCCCACTTGCGATGCCATGGTGAGCGTGGAAGGCGATGAGGAATCCTGCCAGCAGCGGGAACGACGCCGCCATGTAGATTCCGTGAATCGGCAGGAACCCGTCTTTGCGAGCACCCTCGATTCCGAGGAACGCGACGAATGCCGGAATCGCCAGCAAGAACGGCCACACCGCATACGAGGTGGTCAGCCCCGAGAGCCCGATGCCCGTGATAAGTGCTGCCGAGCTGACGAGAACCGGCCACCAGCTCGCGTGGTCTGCGTGTTCGTCGTGGCCTGCGACCACAGCGTCACCCGCATCAGCGGTCATCCCGCCGTCAGTCGCAGCTTCCCCCTCGATGCCGCCATCAGCCTCGGGACGGCCGAGGAACTCCAGTTGTCCGGAGGCGAAACTCGGTTTGCCCGGGAAGTTCTCCAGCGGTGGGGGCGACGAAACGGCCCACTCTGCGGACCCGGTGTACGCCCACGGCGTGTCCTCCACCATCCGGTCGCTGTAGAGACTCTTGGCAAGGTTGTAGAACATCACGAGGAACGACGCCGCGAAGAGGAACGCTCCTGCGGTTGCAACCTGATGCCAGATGGTGAAGCCAGCGTCGAAGTGGAACGCACGCCGCGGCGTCTCCCAGACGACGAACATCGGGAAGTACAGCAGGTTGAACCCGACGAACGCCAGGGCGAAGTGGACCTTTCCGAGGAACTCGTTGTACATCTTCCCCGTCATCTTCGGGAACCAGTAGTAGACGGCTCCTATCAGTATCACGGCGCTGGAAGCCATCACATAGTGGAAGTGCGCAACAACCCAGTACGTCCCCCGGAAGGAGTAATCCAGCACGATAGCGCCGAGGAACACCCCGGTGATGCCACCGATGATGAAGATGAACAGTGCACCCAGGCCGAAGAGGAACGGCGTCTTCCAGCGCACCTTGCCCTTTATCATCGTGTATATGAGCGAGAACACCATCAGGTCGAACGGTAAGGAGATGGCGATAGTCGTGACCATTATCACCGTCTTGATTTCGAGGTTGATACTGGTGAGGAACATGTGGTGCATCCAGACGATGAAGCTCTGAATAGTGACGAGCACCATCGCGATGATGAACCACTTGCGTCCGACGAGGCGGCGACCCGAGAACGTCTGGACGATTTCAGCGAGCGCGCCCAGTGCCGGGAAGAACACGATGTACACCTCCGGGTGACCGAAGAACCAGAACAGGTGTGTCCACAGCAGCGACCCGCCATCGGTTGATGTGCCGTCTGCGAGTGAGAAGTAGGTGGTGCTGAGCAGGTGGTCACTGCTCAAGATGATAAGTGCTCCCAGATACGCGGCGAACGCGAACAGCATCATCCACACCGTCAGCAGGATGGACAGGCTGAACAGTGGAACGTCCCGCATTCGCAGACCTGGAGCACGCATGCGGTAGATGGTCGTCAGAAAGTTCACAGAGCCGATCGTGACAGAGCCGACGAAGATAATCAGGGCGAGAACCGTTGCGAAGGAACCGATTTCACCGAACTCGGGGATGTATGCTGGAACGTTCAGCGGTGCGTACATCGTCCAGCCGCCCATGAACGTCGCCCCCTGGAAGAACGATGTGAGCATGACGATACCCGAGAACAGGTATAGCCAGTAGCTCATTGCGTTCAGACGAGGGAACGCGAGGTCATCCGCACCAATCTGCAGCGGGACGAGATAGTTCGCGAACCCGAACGCGAACGGTGAGAGGAACCAGAAAATCATCAACAAGCCGTGAGAGGTTACGACCTGGTTGTAGCCCGCGTCGTTCAGAATCGTCCCGCCGGGGTCGAGCATCTGGACGCGAATCAACAGTGCCAGCACGCCGGCGAGTACCAGAAACACGATCGATGTGAGCAGGTACAGGATACCGATGTCCTTGTGGTTGGTCGTGACGAGCCAGCGCTTCACGCTCGATTTTGGTGGCAAGTCTCCCATCAGTTGGTCACCTCCATGAGGTGGTCAAGTTCACCGCTTTGCCAGGCGTCGCGTGTGTCATCGTACCACTCTTCGAACTCGTCGGGGTCGTCAGACCACTCGAACTCCTCGGGTGGCAGTACGAGGACGTCCTCACGCATGTTCGAGTGCCCGTTGCCACACAGCTCGTAGCAGATGGCTTTGTACTCCCCCGTTTCTTCTGCCTGGAACCAGGTGTCTGTGGTCTGTCCCGGCATGGCGTCAGCCTTGGCCCGTAATCCCGGAATTCCATAATTATGCATCACGTCTCGAGACGTGATTTCCAGCGAGACAACCTCGTCCGCGGGAACGATGAGTTCATTGCTGGTGCTGTAGCCGTTCTCGTACTCGTAGGCCCAGCCGAACTGGAATCCCTCTACCTCTATCTCCATCTCTTCTTCCGGGTCGGGATTCTCGATGTACAGCAACAGCGAGTACGCGTAAATAATCAGCCCAAGAACCAGCACGGCGCTGATACCAAACGAGAGAAACAGCTTCTTTCCGCCTTTACCGCCGGTCGGTAACTCGCCCAGACGTGGACGAACGACGTCGTCATCGTCGTACTCCTCTTCGATGTCGTAGCGTCCCTCCGCGTCGGGAGCGGTCGAGCGATACTTGTAAGCGCTGTGCAACATGTAAGCAATGACAACGACACCGACTATCGTCCCGAGGACGAGATACACCAGGTAGAGTTCACTGAAGACATCCACCTGGGTTCGGGAGAGTTGGGAAATCGTCGCGTCCCCCAGCAACGATATTGGTGTGACTCCGGAACCGGTCATATGAACCCGACTTACGACCACCCGGTATTAGGTATTACGGAAACCCCCGATATGGCGGGCAAAGATATTTGTACACCACTACCTCCTCCTACAGAGGAGAGACAGTCGGTTCCCCGACCGGCTCCATACAAACCTGAAGTCACGAGTCGTCGTGAGGAGTGGTGGATAAACAGTGCTGTTTTGGGACTCCTGTCACAAGGTTCAGTAATGGCGGAACACCGCTCGTCGGAGACAGAGGAGAGAAAAGACGACCACATCCAGATTGTTCAGAGTCGCGACGTCGAAACCTCGGGTACAGGGTTCGAAGACGTACAGCTTGTCCACGAAGCGCTTCCGGAGCTCAATTACGACGATATTGACACGTCTATCGAATTTCTGGGACACGAGTTGGCCGCTCCACTCTTCATCGAGAGCATGACTGGTGGACACCACAAGACCACACCAATCAATCGTGCACTGGCTCGCGCCGCCAGCGAGAC
>PUMG01000038.1 GCA_003551265.1 Halovenus sp. | reverse complement strand
CCCGAGTTCGAAACCGACGACGAGGAGGTTCTTTCGGGGTTCGGCCTGCAACACTCCTCCGGAAGTGCGAGTGCACACTCTATCGAAGTGATGGAGCGTGCGGTAGAACTGGCCGACACGCACGAGACGAACATCCAGGTCCACGCCTACAGCGGGCAGATCAAAGCTGCTGCCGAGAGCGTCCCCGAGATTCTCGGTCCGCACCTGTCACTGGCACACGCGACCGGAATCAGTGACGAGGAGGTGGAGATTCTGGCTGAAACCGGAACGCACGTCTCTCACGGTCCGTTGACGAACTCCTACGCCAACGCGCGGTTTCCACTGGTCGAGGCGATGGATGCGGGCGTCAACGTCGCGATTTCGACTGACGGTGCAGCTCCGGACCGCTCGTTCGACCTGCTCTCACAGGGCCGGATTGCCGCCCAGTTGCAGCGGGTACACTTCGAGGACACCTCGCTCCTGCCCCCGGGCAAGGTTATCGAGATGATGACTCTCGATGCTGCTCGCGCTCTGGGCATGGACGACGAGGTCGGGTCGCTCGAAGCCGGGAAGAAAGCCGACATCATCGCGGTCGATTTCCGGACGCCGCGACTCCAGCCCGCGTATCGCCACGCCGAACGTCTCGTCCACTACGCGACGGGTCAGGACGTCGAGTTCGTGATGGTGGACGGAACCGTGCTACGCGAGAATCAATCGGTCGAAAGCGCCGTTTCGGTCGACGTCGACGAGATTATCGACGACGCAGTCGACGCAGCGACGGACGCGTTCAGGCGCGCCGGTGTCGAACGCTACGCTGAAGCGAACCCAGCCATCTGGCGCGACGTCAGAGGACAGTAAACTGTCTGGGTCACCGGGACGCTCATGCGGACGCTCACCGGTACGCTGTCAACTGGTCTTCGACGAACTCGCCGCCGAGGAGGATGCGGTCGATGGTCTCTGAATCGGTGAGGCGGCTGATGTCCTCGCGGGGGTCGGCCGAGAGAACCAGCATGTCGGCGTGTTTGCCCGGTTCGATGCTGCCGAGTTCGTCCTCGAGGTTGAGCGACCTGGCGGCCGTCAGCGTCCCGGCAGTAATCGCCTCTCCGGGGGTCATGCCGAGGTCGACGTAGTGAACCAGTTCGACTGGGTTCGTGCCGTGGTGAACTTCCGGCATCCCGCAGTCGGTGCCCGCTGCGATTGGGACGTCCGCTTCGAGCGCCCGCTCGAAGTTCGGGACGGCCTCCTCGCGCACTCCGCCGCTGCTGTCGGGACGGTCGCGCTCGCCGAGCGCTTCGATGCCGTCTTCCATTTTCCGGAACGTCGCCAGCGTCGGCACCAGCAGGGAGCCCTGGTCGTGCATCTGGTCGATGTGGTCGTCGGTGAGTGACTGGCCGTGGACGATGACGTCGACGCCAGCGTCCAGGGCGTTCGAGATGCCAGCCTCGCCGTAACAGTGGGCGTGAACTGGCCGCCCACACTTGTGTGCCTCCTCGGTAGCGGCGGTCATCTCCTCGACGGTCAACTGGGGGTCACGGGCACCGGTGTGTGGACTCGAAAGCGCACCTGTGGCCGCGAGTTTTATCAGGTCCGCTCCGTAGTACATCAACAGCTTTCTCGTCTCCTTGCGGGCCTCGTCAGGCCCGTCAACCTCGACGATACTCCCGCTCACACGGCCGTCGACTGCCCGGCCGCCGGAGATGGCGAGCATCCCGCCGCACGATTTTACCCGGGGACCGAGTGTGACACCGTCCTCGATTGTGTCGCGAACCGAGAGCACTGTCGTGTCCCGAGCGGCGACATCGGCGACGGTGGTCGTCCCCGACGCGAGAGCTTTCCGTGCGTGTTCGAGACTCCGGAGAGCGAGGTACTCGTCCGAAAGCGACTCTTTCGTCCGGTAATCTTCGGTCCCCCCGGTGTAGTTGAGGTGAACGTGTGCGTCGATCAGCCCCGGCATCACGACCTTGTCGCTGAGGTCGATGCGGTCGTCACCGGCCGTCTCGTCCTGCGTGACTTCGGTGATAAGACCGTCCTCGACGACGACTGTCGCATCTTCGAGGTCGTCGCCTGTGCCAGTGATGACTGTACCAACATCCAGTACCTGTGATGTCATAGATACCGTTGCACCCTCGAAGTACAAATAATCTCCGTCGACCACCGGTCTACCCGAGCAGCTGACGGCGGAGTTCGGGGACGACCTCGCCGTCTTCGGCGACCAGTTGTCCACCTTTGAACACGTACCGTCGGGTTGCCTGGCGGATGATGGCCCAGTGTGGCGACGGTTCGTCGAAGACGACGACGTCCGCCGGATTCCCCTCTTCCAGTCCGTAGCTGTCTTCGATGCCGAGGACCGCTGCGCCGTTTTCGGTGCTCATTCGCCAGAGCAGGTCCAGGGCTGGGTTGGAAGCGAAGGAGTACAGGTTGTAATCGAGTTTGAAGGCGTTCACGAGCGCACCCTGCAGTGCGTCCGGCTGGGCGTGGCGGATAATCCAGTCGCTGATGTTGTCCGACCCCCACCCGACCGGGACGTCTGCCTGGTCGAGTTCGAACAGCGGCATCCCCGGTCGCGTACTCGGATGGCACGTGACGAACTTCATCCCTGCGTCTGCGAACCGGTCGACAGCCCTGTCGAGTTGCCCATCGGGAAGGCCTTTCAGCTCGGCTGGCGTCAGTCCGGGCCTGTCCAGATGTCGCTCCAGTCCGCTCATCTCCGCCAGACAGTAGCTGTGGCTGGCCGTTACCTTCCCGCCGTAGTGACACTGCTCGGTCTTCTCGGCCAACCGGTGAAGCACGTGGACACCGAGCGTGCTTGGGTGTTGAATGTGAGGGTCTATCTGGGCGTCGTGTTCGGTCGCGATGTCGAACCAGGTGTCGAGCGTCGTTCCCGTATCCAGGTTCCGCGTCGCCGGGTCGGCCCCGCCAACGACGTCTGCCCCGAGTTCGAGACTCCGGTGTAGGAGTTCCTCGCCGTCCGGGTCGTTCAACACGCCCGTCGTCACCATCGGCGCAAACTGAATATCGACGACGTCTTGCAGTGCCTCCCGCGCGCTGAGCATCTGCTCGATGACGCTGGTCCCGCCGATGTCGCTGCCGACGTTCACGTGTGCCCGGATGTGGAGGGTGCCGTTGGCCGCGGCCTGGAGACCCAGCCGAATCGCGTTGTCTCGCAGCGTCTCCGGGGCGACGGTGTTCTGATACTCGGCCCCGAGCGACGTGGCCGCACCGAAGTCCGTCCCAGTCTCGTTGTATTTCGGGAATCGTTCACCGGCTGCGGTGTACGCCTTGTCCATGTGAAGATGGCTGTCAACGAACCCCGGCGCGACGAGATTTCCGTCTGCGTCGATCTCTCTGTCACCGCGTTCATCGATGGACGGTGCAATCCGGTCGATTCGTCCGTCCCTGAGGGACAGGTCCACGACGGCGTCGCGGTCGTATACGTAGGCGTCTCGGATAACCGTGTGTTCGGTACCCATACAGTGGGGTATCTCACTGCGGGTATATAAGTGCTCGCCGCCGCCCAGAACAGCTACTCTCAGCGCTGGGCCAGTGCTGTGAGTCTCCGTGGCGTCTCGGGCTGTCGTGCGCTCTGCCAGAGCTGTTCCGTTCGCTCGGGACCGAGAAGGGGTGACACGAGCATCTCGAACTTCTCTCGGAGCTGTGATTCAGAGAGCGGTCTGTGTTCGCCTCCCCGGGGCGTACGAACTTCGCGGGCTATCGTCCCCGAGGTCGTCTCGACGGTCACGTTCGCCCCTCGTTGCTCTGGAGCACGAGCGGCGACCTCCTCGTCGACGGTGACAGTGACACACTCCGCCAGCTCCAGAACCGCAGGCGGGATGGCGTCGGTCGAGAACGCGTCCGGGTCGGTGTTCCCACGGTGAAGTGCAGTCCCGACGGCGAACGGGATGGAAAAGCGGGCCTGCAGGGCGTTCTGTGGTCGTGTTTCGGTTAACCGCGCCGCTGCAGGGTAGGTGCCAACCGTCACCGCCTCGACCGTTGCTGGGTCGATGTCCTCGCGCATCGACAGAATCGCGTCCAGCACGGCGTGGGTGTACCGACAGGCGGAGTGAACTTTGAAGTAGCCACGTTCGATTTCCCAGCGCTCGCCGAGCTCCCGGCTCAGCGCATCTTCGCTGACGCCCTCGGCCGATGCGAGTTCGAGATGTCGCAGAACGCCCCCGTCGAGTCCCGAGAAACCAGCCATCGCCTGGTCGACAGCGACCAGCGAGGCGAGGTTGCTCATCCCGGCGTAGCTGTTGCGTACTGTTGCACCCTCGGTGGCTGCCTCGAAGCGCGTGTGCTGGGCGTAGTTTGCCGCAATGGCCATCGCCGTCTCCACCTGGCTGGCTGACAGCCCACGGCTGGACGCGACGGCCGCCGCGCCTCCCACTGCTCCCCAGACACCGTGTGTGTGATATCCCTCGGCGAGCGGCCCGAGCGCCTCTGCAGTTCGAACCGCCACCTCGTAGCCTGCGACGAACGACCGGAGCAGGTCCTCGCCGCTGGCGTCGGTCTCCGTGAGCAGTGCAGGGAGAACGTGAATCGCAGGGTGGCCCGCCGCGAAACGGTGCCCCTCGTCGAGTTCGAGTACGGTCCCTGCGGTCCCGTTGCAGAACGCAGCCAGCTGTGGGGCAGTTCTCACACCCTCGGTGCCGAGAATTGCCGCACTACCAGTCGTCTGCTGGCCCCACTCGCTGGCGAGTGAGCGGACTGTTTCGTCACGCGACCCGCCGAGAATCGCGCCGACGGTGTCGGCGATGGTCAATCCAGCGCGGTCGCGCACCTGTTCGGGAATATCCGCTGTTTCGAGGTCTGCGACGAATGCTGCGAGCGTCTGCTGGGCTGTCATCGACAGAGCCTCCTCACGGTTGCGTTGGCCATGGAGGAGAGTCACGATACGTCGAAATAAACGTTTCCTGCAGGGTCATCCAAATAGTTATTACGCGACCGAACGACTGCTGTCAGTACAGATGTCAGACGTAGAGACGCTACTGACAGGTGGAACCGTTATCACTGTCGACGAGGATCGCCGGGTACTCGAACCAGGCGCTGTCGCCGTCGACAACGGCCAGATTGTCGAGGTCGGAGACAGGGACGAACTGGTGAGTCGCTACTCCAGTGAACGCCAGATAGACCTGCCCGATGCCGTGCTGTTGCCGGGACTGGTCGATAGCCACGGCCACGCGGGTCACGCGATGACCAAGAACCTGGCCGTGGCCGAGGGGAAGTGGCTCGACGTCGTGGGCGACGTGTACTTCCAGGCATCCGATACGGAGTTCTGGCGCGCCGAGAGTCACCTCGCAGCGCTGGAACATCTGGAGTCGGGAGTGACAACGTCGATTTCGTTCACCGGGTCGTACTCCCGTG
>PUMG01000357.1 GCA_003551265.1 Halovenus sp. | reverse complement strand
GCGCTGGACCGGTTGGCGCTCGACCAGGCGGCCCCGGACGCAGTCGACCCGCTCACGGGGGGCTCGGACGGGGCGGCCCCCCAGGCGCAGGGCCCGGACCCGGTGGCCCCGCAGGCAGCGGCCCGGGACGAAGCATCCGGGGGCGCGCTTGTTCCCGATGCGCGCCCCGACGCCGTGCGCTCCGACGCCGCGCGCCCGCACGACCTGGCCCCGGAGGACGCGGCCGGCGCGGACGCGGCCCCGAAGGCTGCAGACCCGGAGGACGCGGCCCCGAAGGCTGCAGACCCGGAGGACGCGGCCCCGAAGGCTGCCGACCCGGAGGACGCGGCCCCGAAGGCTGCCGACCCGGAGGACGCTGCCCCGGAGGACGCGGCCCCGGAGCAGGCAAGGGCAGGGCCCGGCGATGCGCCCGCCGGGCCGCCGCAACGCCCGCAGGCCAAGCCGGGCGCCGCTGCCGAGGCAGAGGCCGCGGAACAGGCGGTGGCGGATCTCTTCGCGGGGCTGGACGGGGCCGATGCCGAATCGCTCCTGCCCGAAGCCGGCGACGGCCTCGAGGCGGAGGGCGACGGCGGCTTCGCCTCGCTCTGGGCGGACATGGACAGCGCGGCGGAACCGGACGACGCGGCGGACGACGGGACGACAGACGATGGGGCGACGACGGACGACGACCCGGCGACGCTCGTTGTCAGCACGTACAGTTCGTTTCTGGACGCACCGTCGGTAGCGCCTGGTGAGTGGGTTCAGACGGAGTTCGAGTCGGAGTTCGACGCCACGCTGGAGTGGCAGTCACCAGAGGAAGAGATAAATCATTACATTGAACGCCACCGTCAGGGCGTCGACATCGAGACAGACGTCTATCTCGGAGTACGGACAGACGACCTGGTCCGTGTGGACGAGGAAATCGACGACGCGCTGTTCGCCGACGCGGGTGACGTGGACGGCAGCGAGGACATCCGCTCTGGGCTCGAATTCGACCCCGACGGCCGCGCCCTGACGTTCAACACAGGCTACATCTGCCCGGTCTACGACAGCACCGAAATCGACGCCCCGGAGACGTTCGAGGGACTGTTAGATGAGGAGCACCAGGGTGCGCTCATCACACAGAACCCCGGGACGTCGACGACCGGGCGGGCGTTCATGCTGCACACCGTCCACCGGTTCGGCGAGGATGGCTACCTCGACTACTGGGCGGACCTGCAGGACAACGACGTGCAGGTCGTGGGGTCGTGGGACGACTCGTATACGGCGTGGCTCGAAGGCGAGGCTCCGATGGTCATCTCGTTCTCGACAGACCAGGTGTTCGCCGCCCAGGAGGACGCGGATCTCGACCAGCATCAGATTCGCTTCCTCGACGACCAGGCGTACGCGAATCCGGAGGGGATGGCCGTCTTCGCCGATGCCGAAGAGCCAGAGCTCGCCCGCGAGTTCATGTCTTTCATGCTCCGACCCGACGTCCAGGGTGAAATCGCCCAGCAGAACGTCGCGTTCCCGGCGACTGACACCGCTGAACTCCCCGAGGAGTACGCTGAACTCGCACACGAGCCACCGGAACCGGTTACATTCACGTACGAGGAACTCCAGGGAGAACTCAGTGACTGGGTCGACGACTGGGAGCGACAGTTCATCGGTGGATGACGAGAACCCCTCGCGGGCACGCTCCCGCGAGTCTGCCGAGCGGTCGTCTCGCGATTTCTCGGGACTATCGTCTCGCGTTTCCCCAGGACTGTCGTCTCGTGACTCACCTCAAGGAGACGCAGACGACCCGCCATCCAGATACAGACGGGTTCGTGAGGGTGTCGAACGCCGAGCGCTGGCCCTCCTCGCGTTTGGGACTGCGCTGCTCCTGTTCCTGTTCTTCTATTACCCGGTGGCGACGGTGTTCGTTGAGGCAGTCGTCGTCGACGGACAGACGACGCTCGGTGTGTTCGTCGATATCCTTCGCGACCCCTTTTACTTCGGCGACCTCGCACGCATCTTCGCTGGAGAATCCCCGCTGACCGTTCTCGGCGACTTCCTCTCTGCAGACCGCCAGCTCGGCATCGTCGGGTTCACCGCGTACCAGGCCGCACTTTCGACCGTTGCGAGCGTCGCACTCGGCGTGCCTGCGGCCTATCTGCTCGCACGCTATGAGTTCTGGGGTCGGCGAACGCTGCGCTCGCTCACCATCGTCCCGTTCGTTCTGCCGTCAATCATGGTCGCTGTCGGTTTCGTCGCGACGTTCGGCAGTGACGGACCGCTGAACCGGACGCTCGCTGCAGCAGGGTTGCCACCGCTCGAACTCCTGTTCACGCTCGAAGCCATCGTCATCGCTCACGCCTTTTATAACGCGCCGCTCGTCGCCAGGGTGACGACCGCCGCGTGGGAGTCCGTCGACGCGAGCGCAGTCGAGACGGCACGCTCGCTCGGAGCGAGTCCGTTTCGCGCCTTCCGTGATGTCGTCGCCCCACAGCTGTACGCCGCCGTCCTGATGGGCGCGACGCTGACGTTCGTGTTCACGTTCGGGACCTTTCCCATCGTCCTCGCGCTTGGGGGGTTCGAGTTCGCCACCGTCGAGGTGTTCGTCTACCGACTGGTGCAGGACCTGAACTACGCCGAGGCTGCCGCGCTCGCGCTCATCGAACTCGCAATCTCGCTGTCGGTACTGTATGCGTACCTTCGCTACGAGGCTCGCCAGTCGATACACTCTCGTGGTGCACGTCCACTCCCACGCAAGTCGCTTCGACCGCCCTCGCTCTCGCCACGCGAGGTTGTTCCTCGTGTAGGACTCGCGGTGTATTCGGTCGTGGCGCTGGTCGTGTTCGTCGTTCCGATTGCGAGCATGATCATCGCGAGTTTCAGCGACACTGGCGGGTTGACGCTGTCGAACTACCAGTTCTTGCTCGAACGCCAGGCCGAAGGCGCGGCGTTTCAGGTCCAGCCCTGGCCCGCGGTCAGGAACTCTCTGCTCTTCGGTGTCGCCTCGCTGGCGGTTGCACTGCCGGTTGGTGTCGCCGTTGCGGTGTTGACCACCCGGCGATACCGCGGGCGTAAACTCGCCGACGTCGTGACGATGGCCCCGCTCGCAGTGTCGGGCATCATCGTCGGGCTCGGACTGCTCCGGGGACTCGTCTTCGGTGTCGAAATCGGCGGGACTCGCATCGCTGTGGGCGGCGCGCTCGCCATCATCGCCGCTCACGCGGTCGCGGGTTACCCGTTCGTCGTCCGGACTGTCGCTCCTGGACTGGAGAACCTCGACCAGCAACTCGTCGAATCCGCCCGCTCACTCGGGGCCTCCCGGGTCCGGACGCTGCTCGACATCGAACTCCCACTGGTGTGGCCGGGCGTCGTCGCCGGGGCGGCGTTCGCCTTCGCTATCTCCATCGGCGAGTTCTCCTCGACGGTGATTCTGGCCAGTGGCACCGACCAGTTCACGATGCCGGTCGCAATCGAACGGTTCATCGGCCGCCGCCTCGGACCGGCAACTGCGATGGGAGTCGTCCTCTTGCTCGTCACCAGCGCGAGTTTCGTCGTCATCGACCGCCTCGGAGGTGACCACCGTGGGCTCTGAACCGGCCGTCGAAGTCGAGGGCATCAGCAAGCGCTACGCCACGACGACCGCTGTTGCCGACATCTCCGTTACCGTCGAACGGGGGGAGTTTTTCACGCTCGTCGGCCCGTCGGGGTGTGGTAAGACGACGACGCTTCGCCTCCTCGGAGGGTTCGAATCGCCGAGCGAAGGGACGGTTCGACTCGACGGAGAAGACGTCACCGGCGTTCCACCCGAAGACAGGGACATCGGCGTCGTCTTTCAGAGCTACGCGCTGTTTCCACACATGACCGTCGGCGAGAACGTCGCCTACGGCCTGCAGTTCACTGACCCACCCGGTGGCGTGAGCGTCGACGAGCGCGTGAGTGAGTTGCTCTCGCTGGTCGACCTCGACGGGATGAGAGAGCGCGACCCGACAGCACTCTCGGGCGGGCAACAACAGCGGGTCGCAATCGCACGGGCACTTGCACCGGGTCCGAAGGTGTTGTTGCTCGACGAACCGATGAGCGCGCTCGACGCCCGCCTGCGCGAGCGCCTGCGTCTCCAGATACAGCGGATTCAGGAGGAACTGGGCGTGACGACGGTGTACGTCACTCACGACCAGGAGGAGGCGCTGGCCATCTCCGACAGGGTGGCCGTCATGCACGACGGCGGACTCGAACAGGTTGGGACGCCACGCGACATCTATCACCGACCGGCGACGCGATTTGTCTCCGAGTTTATCGGCGATAACAACGTGTTCTCGGGGACAGTACAGGAGAGCGACTCACCCAGTGGCACTCTCCAGGTCGATGTCGGGCCGACGACCGTCGCTCTCGACACTACCCGGCCAGACGAGTTTTCCCCTGGGGACGACGTGGTGTTCTGTGTCCGACCCGAACAGCTGTCTGTCGAGGAGGGGATGAATCGATTGCTGACAACGGTCACAGGCACCGAGTTCCTCGGCTGGACGACCCGTCACCACCTCGACTGGCGAGGACAGGAACTTCTGCTCCGAAGTGAACACGAACTCGACGGTGAGGTCACAGTGGGGTTCGACCCGGACGATGCACATCTCGTTGAGGTGTTCTAAACCGGTCGACGGAATGAGGGCCAGTCCAGATGTTGTGTGTATCCAGCACCTCACCACAGCGCCTCGATACGCTGTTCAATCGCTGTGAGGACTGTTGAGTACACTTCGAGCGGATGGAGAGAGCCGAGCTTGAGATCCGAAACCTTGGCACAGTCTGGCGGTTCGTGAAAGTGAGTCCGGGCACTGTGTGGGTTTGGGTGGCGATCCCAGCGACACTCCCAGGTATCTGTCTCAGCCCACGTTTCGATGTAGTGAATCGAGAAATCATCCGTCGTGAACCACCGAATATCGACCCGAGCAGCAGTGACCGACCCCGGATATTGGTCTGCATCGAGTAACGCATACAGCAGTCGTGGTTCGTACGGGTCGGGCTCGAACCCGGTTTCAGCAACGAGCGAATCCGAGACCAACTGGCGGTCGAGAAGACGAAGTGTCTGGCGGTCTGGCGGACCGGGTGACCCTGCAGTCGACCGTTCGGACGGTGGAGTCATTCAGACTGGAATAAGGTGACCGTCGTTCTGTGAGAGCTGACGAGCCAGTTCGTAGAGTCGAATATCTCGAATCACACCCTGCCACTCACTCACCGCAGCCATCCGCTCGTGAATGCTCTCGTGATCCGGTGCTTCAAACACGGACACGGTCGCAGGCTCTGACGTTCCGAACCTCGTTTCGTATTCGGTCCGTCGCTGTTCGAGCGCTGCAACGCGGTCGATAATTTCATCGACGGATAACCCAGCAGCGATTTGATTTGCCTCTTGCCACTCCAGATACCCCTCGTTCCGTTCGTACGTCGCGGGGCGATTCTCACGATTTGCGCGGACGAGTCCAATCTCAGTTAGCCTGTCCAGATGCTTTTTCGCTGTGTTTGGAGAACAGTCTGCGAGCGTTGCGACTCTGGTTGCTGGTTTCGGGGACGTCAGACCGAGGGCAACACTGTACACACGGCCGAACGTGTCTGTCCCCGCTTGCCATCGTGGGCGTCTCCCCTTTGAGTCGGGAACTGGATCAAACTCAGACATGCTGAACTCTACGAGGTGGATCACAATATATTTTTTTCACTCAGATATTTGAGTTCTAGTCTGCTAACACACCGCATAAGCCTTCAAGTATCACTCCGTCGTCGCTTCGAGTATGACACACTGGACCGAGGAGATGTTCGTCGAACACGCAGATATCTTCGAACGAACCTTACAGGGTCGCGTCGAGAGCGCGACCGAGGAGGTCGAACAGTTGCTGGAGCTGAGCGCAGACCACGCTGTCGAGCCCGACACGGTGCTCGATGTTGCCTGTGGCATCGGCCGACACACCGTCGAATTTGCGAAACACGACCTCACCGTTCGTGGACTCGACATCTCACCACGGTACGTCGACACTGCCCGTGAGCGCACAGCCACAGAGGACGTCGCCGAACACGTCTCCGTCGAAGTTGGTGATATGCGCGAGCTCGATACCTTCGAAGGAACGTACGACCTCGTGGTGAACATGTGGACCGCTTTTGGGTACTTCGACGACGCGACGAACGAAGCCGTCGCCGCAGGATTTCGAGATCGGGTCGCCGAAGATGGCGCACTCGTGATGGACCTCGCCAACAAGGAGGCGCTGATGGATGACTACCGGTCATCGAGCGCGGGTCTCGACGACGGCGACCTCCACGTCGAGCGCCGGGAGTACACACCAGAGACAGGACGAATGGACACGACGTTCACACTCTTTCATCGGGACGGAGAGAGCTACGAGTTCGTCGGCGAGGTCGAGTGGGACCTGCGACTGTACTCACCTGCGGAACTCCGGCGACTGCTCGAACGAGCAGGGTTCTCCGAGATGAGCCTCTACGGCGGACTCGATGGGAGCGAACTGGAGCGTGACTCGCTCAGACTCGTGGTCGTCGCCCAGCCGTGAGGAGTCCATTCAGCTAGAGACGAAGAACCACTGACGGGCCAGCGGTGAGCGAACCGACTCCTCGGCTCTCGGAAGATGCAAGACTTTGGGCAAATTACCTCCCGAAGATGGTTGACCGACCGCTGCTTCTGTTCGCACACACAGTCTCGCCGGAGCGCACCGAGTCGTTACGACCGGCGCTCGAAGAGAAACTGCCAGACGCCCGGGTGGTGAACGCCGAAACGCCGGACGAAACTGTTTCGCACCTGCCCGAAGCAGAGATGCTACTCGTCGGGCGTTTCGACGAGGAGTGGCTCGAACACGCCGAACGTCTGCAGGTCGTGCAGGCGCTGTCGGCGGGAGTCGATTTCCTGCCGTTGGAGCGCTTCCAGCAGGAAGGAGTTACTCTCACGAACTCCTCTGGAGTGCACGCCGAACCAATCGGCGAGCAGGTGCTCGCGTACATGCTCCAGTTCGAACGTGGACTCGTCGAGACGGCCCGCAACCAACAGCGTGGCGTCTGGGAGCGCGTCGAGGGCGGCGAACTCCGTGGTAAGACGGTCGGCATCGTCGGCGTCGGCGCTATCGGCACTCGCGTGGGGGAACTCGCTCAGGCGTTCGGGATGGAGGTGCTCGGAACGAAGCGCACTCTCGACGAGCGGCCACCAGGAGTCGACGAGTTACTGGCCCCAGAGGAGTCTCACGAACTTCTGCGTCGCTCTGAGTACGTCGTGCTCGCCTGCCCGCTCACCGAGGAAACGGAGGGGCTGATAGGGCTCCCGGAGCTTCGACTGCTGGGATCAGATGGCGTCCTCGTCAACATCGCACGCGGCGGGGTCGTCGACCAGCACGCACTCGTCCGGGCGCTCCAGTACGGGATGATACGTGGCGCGGCGCTCGATGTCTTCGAGGAGGAACCACTCCCACAGGAGTCGGTGCTGTGGGACCTCTCGAACGTCGTCATCACACCGCACATGGCCGGGTCGACGCCACACAAGGTCGAGCGGTGGGTCGACATCATCGCAACGAACTACGAGGCACTCGCCACTGGTGACCTCGGTGGACTTGTGAACCGAGTTCGCTAGCGGTTCTTACGTTCGGTTCTCGACCCACTCGATAGTCCGCTCTAGCCCCTCCGAGATCGAGACTGTCGGCTCGTATCCGAGCGTTTCCCGTGCCTGCGAGATGTCTGCCTCCGAGTGTTCGATGTCGCCGGGACGCGGGTCGCGGTGGACGATGTCGGCGCCGCTGTCGCCGAGGTCCCGGACGAGTTCGGCGAGTTCACGGATGGAGATGGATGACCCGGTGCCGACGTTGTACGCTTCGCCGACCGCCTCCGTCTGTGCAGCCAGCAGGTTCGCCTCGACGACGTCGTCGACGAAGACGAAATCTCGGGTCTGCTCGCCGTCGCCATCGACAGTGAGGGATTCGCTCGCGAGCGCCTGCTCGATGAACACGCTCATGACGCCAGCGTACTGGCCGCCGGTCTGCCCCGGCCCGTAGACGTTGAAGTACCGGAGTGCGACGGTCTCCAGTTCGTAGAGGTCGTGATACAGCCGGGCGTAGTGGTCGCAGGCGAGTTTGTCCAGTCCGTACGGCGAGGTCGGCTCCTTCGAATGGGTCTCGCTGACGGGTATCGTCTCCGGGTGGCCGTAGATTGCTGCACTCGATGCGAGTACGACGCGAGCGTCGTGTCTGCGAGCCGCTTCGAGCACGTTGAGTGTCCCCTCGACGTTTATATCGTGACTTCGAGAGGGGTCTTCGACCGAAGCACCCACGCTCACCAGCGCAGCCTGATGGAAGACGACATCGGCGTCTCGGACAGTGGCTTCGAGTGCCTCCTGGTCTCTGATATCGCCCTCGACGAGCGAGACGCTCTCCGGAAGCCGGTCTCTCGTGCCGGTCGTCAGCGAGTCGAAGACGACCACGTCGATGTCGGGAGTGAGACGGTGGACGAGGCGGGAGCCGATGAACCCTGCCCCTCCGGTGACGAGTACGTGCTGGTTCGAGAGTTCAGACATTGTGTCCTCTGTCATGTACGAGAGAGTCGGTGAACCGTACCTGTTTCGCCCTCGACGACGTTTGTCGCCGTCGTCAGCACGTAGATGTCGTCACCGCTACGTCCGAGCGAGGCGATGTAGCGGTTGAGTTCGCCGTCTTCTCCGATTGGTGTCTCGTCGTCCTCATCTCCGTCGACGACGAGCTGGTGGAGCTGCCAGGTGTCGCGCTCGGCGTTGTACTCGTGTCGTGGGTCGTCCTCGTTGGCCACGTAGAGCACGCCGTCGGGGTCGCCGTGTGGCTGGCGGCTCCAGTCGCCGAAGACGTATGCGCCCTCGATATCGGGAATGTCGTCACCACGATAGACGTAGCCCCCGACGACTGCCGAGCCATAGCGGGTGTCTTCGTACTCCTGTGGGTACTCGATGACCGGGTCTCTGAGCTGTTCGCCACCGCGGACATCTTCGGGGGTCTCGTCGGGACAGTCTTGCCGTGGCTCGCGCACGTCGTCGGTGTTGAAACAGCTCGTTCCTTCCTTGACGTTCCAGCTGTAGTTGCCACCGCGTTCGACGAGATTGACGCTGTTGACGCGTCCTTCTGCCACGTCGGCCACGTAGAGGTCTTCCCCGTCGAACGAACTCCCCCACGGATTGCGAAACCCCCAGGCGTAGTACTCGTCGAGGTGGGCTTCTCTGTCGACGAGCGGGTTGCCGGCCGGAATCGCGTACGGCTGGTCATCGTCTCGGTTACCGTCGACGTCGATGCGAAGGACACCACCGAGCAGGTCGTCAGTCGTGTTCTGTGCCCGCCCTCCGTCGTTCGTCTCGTACCAGTCCTGTGGGCGGGAATCGAACGGACCACCGCCGTCGCCCATCGGAACGTACAGATACCCCTCCGGCCCGAACAGGACGTTCCCCGACTGGTGGATGATGGTTGGATGGTCGAGTTCGAGAATCGAACGCTCGTCTTCGGCGTCGACCTCGCCGTCTTCGAGAACGAACTCCGAGAGACGTTCGACGTGGCTCGCACCGGTGGGACTTTCAGTGCCGCTGTAGCGGAGGTAGAACCGCCCGTTCTCGGCGAAGTCAGGATGTAACGCGATTCCCAGCAGACCACGCTCGGAGAACTCTCCCTCGGGAACGCCCACGCTGTCGCCGATGTCGAGCAACAGCCCCCGCTCGCCGTCGACGATGCGATACACCTGCCCGGTGATGTCGGTGACGTACAGCTCTCCAGGGTCGTCCGGGTGGCCGGTGAGATCGGTCGGATAGGTCAACCCCTCTGCAACAGGCTCCAGTCTGACAGTCGGTCCCTCCGGGATAAGTTCGTCCGGTGCGTCTGGATGTAACTCCTCGTCAGCGTCATCAGCGTCGTCAGTGTCGTCGGCGAACGGCGAGCCGAGACAGCCGCTCAACCCTGCTGTTCCGGCGAGCACGACTGCGCCGAGAAACTCACGTCGACGAGAGAGTGATTTCCCGTTCATCGATATCACGAGGTGGGTTCGTCGTCACTTAACAGTTATTGGTAATGCGATTTCTTTATTCAGCCGTTTCGTCATCCATCGTGTCCTCGGCAGCTCGGGGCAACTCGTAGGTACGTTCACACTCCAGACAGAGTGCGGTCTCCCCGTCTTCGAGTATCTCGAACCGCGGACGGCCGGTCCCGAGCACGCCCCGGTCGCTCCAGCGGGCGTCACAGTGGTCGTGTGGACAGCGTGCAGGAATCCGTCGGTCACCTTCGACTTCTTCGACGACCTGTTCGAGGGTGTCGAGTTCTGTCGCGTGTTCACGGTCGTCCCCGAGTTGGGTCCGCAGGTGCTCTAGGTGGTCGCTCAGGTGTGATTCAGGTGGCACCTCCTCGATTTCGAACTCCCAGTCTCTCGTCCCCCCCTGCCCGGCGAAAATGTTCGGTCTGGTGTGTGACGATGACTGCTGGTCGTTCGTCTCGTGCTTTTGTTCATCCTGAGTCCCGCTGTCGTCATCCTCGTCGTCTGTCCGGTCGGCCCACGAGTTCGGCTGCACCTCCTGTCGCTGGTCGAGTTCCCACTCCTCGGGACTTGTCCGGGCGCGTTTGATTCTGAGCGCCACAACCACGACTGCCACCAGCACGAGCGGGACGACCAGCAGCGTCTGCCAGCCACCACCACTGAACGCCCCCGAGATAGCCGGGTTGGCGAGCAGCGGTCGCAACGCCAGAATCCCGAAGAACAGAACGAGCGCGAGCGTTCCGGCGACTTTCTTCGTGGTTCCCATCATGCACCTCTTTGAGATGAGTGCCCATAGGGGTTATCGTACGTCACCAGAACTGGCACTCTCTCGTCGGTCTCTCACCGAAAGACAATTTATCCGTGTGCTCTCCAGAGCGGATATGGATGAACAACGAGCGGTGGCCGAGTTCGTCGACCGCAACGACCTCCACGCACCGCCAGCGTTTCGATTGCTCGACCTCGTCTCCGAACTGGGCGAGGTCGCAAAGGACGTGAACGAGTCTACCGGGTACGGCACTGCTCCAGAGGATGTTGACGTCAACACCGACGAAATCGGTGATGTCCTCTTCGCGCTGCTGGCGCTCGCCGACGCACTCGATATCGACGCTGGTGAGGCGCTCGACGCTGCACTCGAGAAGTACGAGCGTCGCATGGAGACACAGGAGACACCCGGCTCTGGCACGTGAGGAACTCTGTGAAATCGACCGTCTGACACCCGACCAAACCGTGAGTTAGAACCGTAATGAACACGTAGACAGCACCGAATGGGAGTGAGACAGCGCGATTATCTGTTGCAGGTCGACCTCACACGAGAGACCGTCGACAGGGAGGCGGTTCCCGGGCAGTGGCTCCGTCAGTATCTCGGAGGGAAGGGCATCGGTGCGCGCTATCTGTACGACCGACTGGAAGCTGGAACTGACCCACTTGGCCCGGAGAACGTGCTGTTGTTCATGCTCGGCCCGCTCTCGGGGTATCTCCCCGGCGAATCACGATGCGCTGTCGTCACGAAATCCCCGCTCACGGGCACGTTTCTGGATTCGTACAGCGGCGGGTCGTTCCCGGAACATCTCGCGGGTGCGCTGCCGGGGTGTCTGGGTATCGTGATACACGGCCGAGCGGACAGCCCGTTCCGTCTGGAAGTCGAGAGCGGAAGTGCCAGACTCCAGCCAGCCAACCACTGGGGTGAGGACACCCGCGAAACGGCGATGGCGTTCCCCGACGCGGCCGTTGCCTGTATCGGTCCCGCCGGGGAATCGTGCGTCCGGTATGCGACAGTCGCCTCGGATGCGGGCGAGCACCACGCCGGTCGTGGCGGGGCCGGTGCGGTGATGGGAAGCAAGCGGCTGAAAGCAATCGTCGTCAGAGGCGACCCACCAGAACCCGACGGAACGCTCCGCGACCTCCGCGAACGCTACGCGAGCGCGTACGCCGACCACGACACCGGCAAGTGGCAGGCTGCAGGCGGAACGTTCGAGAGCGTGGACTTCGCTCACGAGATTGGCGCGCTGGCCACCCGGGGATGGCAACAGGGCCAGTTCGAAGAGATTGCCGACATCAGCGTCGAGGCCGCGAGCGAGGCAGCGAGCGAACGTGAGTCTGGAACGGTTCCCGGTGATTTCAGGTTCGAAACTGCTGACGGTGAGGTGGTCCTCCGGGGCGCGGCCCCGATGACGCTCGGTGCGGGACTCGGTGTCAACCACGTCGACGATGTCGCGGAACTCTCCGGGGTCTGTGACCGACTCGGAATCGACGTCATCGACGCCGGTAACGCAGTCGCGTGGGCGATACGTGCGGGGGAGCGTGGACTCGTTGACTGCCCCGTTGAGTTCGGAGACACCGAGGGCGCACGAGCGCTCATCGAGGCGATTGCGACCAGCGGAGACGGCACACTCGACGGAAACGTCTCCGGAGACGACGAGCGATTCGAACCGGAACTCGTCGGAACACTCGCCGAAGGGGTGAACTCGGCGACCCGACGCTTCGGCGGAAACGAGTTCATCCCGACGGTCAAGTCGATGGCGCTTCCGTCCTACGACCCGCGAAACTCGCTGGGGATGGCACTGGCGTATGCGACCAGCGACCGGGGTGGCTGTCACCGCCGGGCGCGACCGATAGAGGAGGAAGCAGCCATCGGCGGCGAGCGGACGCTGAGTGCGCAGCTTCGGACAGTCGTTGGCGAGCAGACAGTCCGGTCGACGCTGTGGTGTCTGATACTCGATGACTTCGTCGGCGAGACTATGTGGGAGGACCTCGGCCGCGAGTGGCTCGCCGCTGTCGGTCGCTCGTACACGACGGAGGAACTGACGCAGGTTGGCGAACGCGTCTGGACACTCGTCCGACTGTTCAACGTTCGTGAGGGGTTCGACCGCAACTCCGACATCCTTCCAGAAGCCCTCCACGAAGCCGTTCCCGACGGGCCGAGAGCGGGAGAGACTCTCGACCCAGCTACATTCGAACGGGCGCTCGACGCCTACTACCAGGCGCGGGGCTGGGGACCGAACGGACTCCCAACACAGGAGGCCCTCGAACGACTCGAACTCGATAGGGTCAGAGACGAGGAGACACCACTCGGTGAGCCGTGGCGTACATAACCCCTGGTACCGGCGTACACCACGAGTAATCGTTATCGTTACACGTCAGGCACCCGTGCATACAGGTATGTCAGTCCGCAACCCGCCAATCGAACACGGCGTCAAATCGACCGACTTCGGTGGCTGGGAGATGCCCGTCGAGTTCGACTCCATCCGCACGGAACACGCCGCTGTCCGCGAGTCTGTCGGCAAGTTCGACATCTCACACATGGGTGAAATAACTGTCTCGGGACCCGATGCCCAGGCGCTCATGCAGCGCCTCACCACGAACGACGTGAGCGCGCTCGACCCCGGTGACGGTCAGTACGCCGCCATCACCAACGAGGAGGGCATCATGCTCGACGACACCGTCGTCTACCGCCTGCCAGCGGAGGAAGACGAGGAGTTCCTGTTCATCCCGAACGCGGGTCACGACGAAGAGGCGTTCGACCGCTGGGTCAGCCACCGTGAGGAGTGGGGGCTGGATGCGACGGTAACCAACCGCACCGAGGAGTACGCGATGATCGCCGTCCAGGGACCGGACTCCACCGCCCTTCTCGGTGACGAGACCGACGTCGAACTCGACTCTCTCTCGTGGTTCGCCATCGAGAGTGGGACAGTCGCTGGTGTCGACGCGCTCGTCTCTCACGGGGGATACACCGGCGAGCGGGGGTACGAACTCCTCTGTTCGTGGGACGATGCGCCGAGGGTCTGGGAGGCACTCGACTGTCAGCCCTGCGGACTCGGCGCACGCGATACCCTCCGAACCGAGAAGGGGCTGTTGCTCTCCGGACAGGATTTCCACCCGGAGACGGAGCCACGGACGCCACTGGAGGCAGGTATCGATTTTGCGGTTGCGCTCGAGACCGAGTTCGTCGGCTGTGAGGCGCTCCGACAGCTCGACGCCGATGGACCGGCCGAGCGACTGACCGGCATCGTGCTCGAAGAACGGGGTGTTCCGCGCCACGGCTATCCCGTCACGACACCCGAGGGAGACGAACTCGGGACAGTCACCAGCGGGACGATGAGTCCAAGCCTCGGCGAACCGCTCGGACTCGCCTACCTCCCGGCCGAGTACGCTGAGGGCGGACAGCAGGTGCAGGTCCTCATCAGGGACCGACCGAAACAGGCGCGCACCGAGACGCTTCCGTTTCTGTAGGGAGTGAACTCCTCACTCGGTAGGGTGTTCGACCGCGTCGAAGGCGTCGAATCTGGCGAAGGCGACCCGTGGAACCTCCACTGATGAGTCGTCGAGGTGGTCGTATACGGCCGTGGCAATTGCATTCGCGGCCTGTTCGTGCTCTTCTCCGTCGACTTTCGTAATCAGCGGGATGACGGTCGTCCCCTCCGGAACGTTTCTGAAACCGCCGTCGGGGTGTGCGAGGACGCGGCCAACGGTGTCTGGGGTAATTTCGTCACCCATCTCTGTCTCTGTGAGTTCACTCACTCGGTCCGGTCGGTGGACCCAGTGTCCCGTGAGCGGTTTGCCAACGACGTGTGAACTAACGACGGGAACCACGAGGTCTGTCGAGTCGGGTATCCGAGGTTCGTGTGCCGCAGGTGCCTTGAAATCGCGCATTCGGGCTCCATCAGATTTGACGAACACCGGCCCGTCGTGTCTCTCGGCAATCGCATCGACGGTCTCCGGCTCGTAGCCGCGGTAGCGGTGTTTTCCTTCAGTCTCCGGAACTAGTCCCAGCGGAAACGCCTGTTTCGAGTGTTCGTCGAGGACCGCTGTCGGTGTCTCGGTGACGATGAGTTCACTGACGCTTCTGTCGAAACGTGGGATTCTAACAGTCGCGGTGACGATTGCGTTGTCGACTCGCGAGGCAAGCGCGTACATCGTCGTCGTCTTTCCGCCGCCGCCAACCACACACACCAGCCCACCCGGCGAATCGAGCGCACTCAGCAGGTTCATACCAGACGTTCACACGAGAACATGATAGCTTTTCTCCCGGTCACTTTTGTATCGGCTCCCCCTATACGAACGTACGATGGTGAGAGCTCCGTGGCGTCGGACATCCGATGACGACGACACCGAACAGAATACCCACAGTGACGACACGGCTGACACTGGGGAGACGGAGCTTTCGGCTGATGAGGACCCGATTGTCTCCTGTGAGTTTCAGGACGGGACGCTCTCAGTGTACGAGAAGCTCCTCCACATCGAACGCCACAGCGGCTCGAAGTTCGACGACAAGTGGATCGCAATGAACCAGGTCCGGGGCGTCACCTACGTCGAGAACATCGTCATCCACTACATCCAGATAGAGCAGGTCGACTTCGAGAACAGCACTGGGGGAATGTTCTCGAGCCCCGTCGACGAGAACACGCTTCACTTCGGCCACGGGAAACGAGCGTGTGCGAAACGAGCACGCGATGCGATCCTCGAACGCACGACTCCAAAGTGAGAACTTCCTCGAACGAATGACTCCGAGGATATTGCCCACCAAGAGTCGCCATGACCCGTGAATTTCACTCGGAGTCGTCCACGAGCAGTGACTCTTCTATCAGCACTTTCATGCCGCGTTTGAGTCGACCCGCAACAGCAGCAGGAGAGAGACCGAGTTCGTCTGCGAGGTCGTCGAGACTTGCCTCTCGTGGGACGGTGAAGTATCCGCGTTCGTAGGCCAGCGCAAGTGCGTCACGCTGGTCGTCAGTGAGCGTTCGGCCACTGGAGTACGCGCTGAGTTCGCCATCGAGAGTGTTGAAGTGGAAGATTTCGAACTCGAATTTCTCCTCGCGAGCGCGCTGCCAGATGGTGTAGAGTGCGTCGTGTGTCGGCAGGAACCAGCGCTCGCGCCAGCCGGAGCTGTTCTCGGTTGCTGAACACCGGGCGTGAAACACGAACCCGCCCTCGTCTGCCACCATCGGATTGAGCAGTTTCGCTTCCTCTGTGAACTGGACGCTCCACACCTGCCGGGTTTCCGACGTGGAGATGGGCGTGACGTCGCGCACCGTGTGGTCGCTCGCGAGCGCCGGACGGATGGCGTCAGCGTGGACGTTTTCGAACCGAATGAAGTAGGTGTTCGGTGACGGGTCAGTACTCGTCTCACGGAGCACTGTTGCATCCGCTCCCGGCAGTTCGGTAAGGGTTCGCACGAGGGCACCATCGTCGTGTGCGAACCAGACATCAGCTATCGTTGACACACTTTCACCTCGCTGTCGGAACCTACATTCTCACGTCGCTTAACAGTTGTTGGCCTTCCCCGCTGGCCAGAGAGCAATCTACCGAGCTTCTGAAACTTGACGGAGGCGGTCGACGACATCCTCACGGGTGATTTCGCGGCCCGAGTCGTCGCTCAGACGGCCGAGCACCAGGTCCATCAGGTTGAGGTCTTTCAGCATCTCGTGGGCTTCCTGGCGGTCGAGTTCGAGGTCCGTTTTCACCTCGTAAATCGTGTTCGAACGGTTGACGGTCTCGATGACGTCTTCGACGCTCACCCCCTCTGGCAGACCGATTCCGTCGGCAATCGCGACGAGTTGCTGGCTGTCGTCTGCGGTGTTCGAACGCTCTTCACGTGTGTCGCTCGACTCTGAAGCATCACTGGTACGGTAGGAGTTGGGCTGGTGGATGTCGTACTCTATCATGTACCGCCGGACGGTTTCGCCCGTGACGTCCATGTCGAGCGCCTCTGCCATCTCGGCGAACGTGTCGTTCGAGTCGTACACCTCCTGCAACAGCTCCGGGTTCTTGAACGGCGGCACGTCCCGTTCGCTCGTATGTCGATGGTCCGACGACTGCTCGTCTCCTCGCTCACTCTCTGTCGAAATTCTGCCCTCGTTGGAATTGTTCTCTTCACAGAAATTATTTCCTTTGACGGTAATTATTCCCGTGACGACCACATCATCACCGTCGATGTTCGCCTCGGTAGGTTCGAAACCAACCGACGATGCGGTGGTCGACGGCACAGCCAGGTCCGTCTCGACGGTGACTGCGAGCGACCCCTCGGCAGAGATTGTCGGGGTACACTCGACGCTCACGTCGTTCTCGCTCTTGTTGGACACCGGCAGCGCCACCGTCACGTCAGCCGAGAAGCGCTCGGTCGTATCCAGCCCTTTCTCGTCTGCAGCCACCACAGAACGTAGCTCCGCCCCCCCTCGCTCCCACTGCTCGAGCACGTGGCCGAGTTTGTGAAGTGTGTCACCGATGCTCATCCTAAACTGATAGTTCACACCGGACGTGCATTAACGTACGTGAGGAACTGTTCAGGTATTTAAGTACAGGGGAAACCGGCGAAAATTCTGCGGGTCGTTATCCGCCCGTCTGACTACGGGCGGTTCTGGAGCACCTCGGTCAGTTCGGGAACGACCTCGTGGAGGTCGGCGATGACGGCATAGTCGGCGTGTCCGACGATCGCCGCTTCGGGGTCGGTGTTGATAGCCAGGGTGTGTTCGGTCCCCTTGCAGCCGACCATGTGCTGGACTGCACCGCTGATTCCGCAGGGGATGTAGAGGTGTGGCGAGATTTTGGCACCGGTCTGTCCGATCTGGGAGTCGTGACTTCGCCAGCCCTCGTTGACTGCAGCACGTGATGCACCGACGGCCGCATCGAGCTCTTCCGCGAGCGCTTCGAGTTTGTCGAAGTCCTCCGCACTGCCGACACCCCGGCCGCCGCCAACGACAACGCGTGCCTCACCCAGCGGAATACCCTCCTCGTCGGACTCCTCGACGCGATCGAGCCTGACACTGAGGTCCGACTCTGAGAGACTCGGCTCGAACGACTCGACGGCTGACTCCGCCGAGTCACCACCCGGTTCGGCGCTTATTTCGTTTTTCGCGACGGTCAGGAGCTTCGTCTCACCCGAGAGCCTCGCGTATTCGAGCAGCGTACCACCCCAGCGCTGGCGGGTCACCTCGTACGCATCGCCGGTCGTCACCTCCAGACAGTTGGCCGCCATCGAGAGTCCTTCTCTGGCGGCGGCGTGTGCCAGCACCTCGTGTCCCCGGTCCGTTCCGGGCGCGATGACCGTCTCCGCGTCGGTGTGTGATGCGACCTGGCTGACGCTGGTTGCCCACGCTGCAGGTGCGTAGCCGTCGAGGTCTGCGTGTTCGACGACGTGGAGTGTGTCGACCCCGTACGCGCCGAGGTCTGCAGCGATGGCGTCACCTCCGTCGCCGAATACGACTGCCTCCATCGACGTGTCGAGTTGCGATGCCACATCGCGTGCGAGCGTGAGCATTTCGAACGAACTGTCCTCGACTTCGCCATTTTCGTGTTCGACGACACAGAGCACCATTCAGATCACCTCCAGTTCGTCTTCGAGGACACGGATGATCTCAGGCACTGCCTCCGGTCCCTCGCCGAGTATCTCGGCTTCGCCCTCGTCGTCCTCGGGTGCTTCGAGACGGATCTTCTCGAGTCCGCTCTCGGTACGTCGCTCGGGTGTGTGGGTTTCGACCTCCTGTCTGCGGGCCTGCATCCGTGCGCGCATCGAGGCGTAGCGTGGTTCGTTCAACCCTTCTTTCACCGTGACAACCGCTGGGAGTGGGAGTTCGTACACCTCCGAACCACCTGGAATCTCGCGCTTTGCGACGACCGACTCCCCCTCGATGGAGATATCTTTGATACCCGTGACACACGGCAGGCCGAGTTCGGTGGCCACACGAACCCCCACCTGGTAGTTACTCGTGTCGGCTGATTCGTTACCGAACAGCAGGAGGTCGAACTCCTCTCCTTCGCTCTCACGCTGTTCGACGAAGTCGACGATGGCCCCGGCAGTGTTTTCGGGTTTCCATTCCTCGCCCTCGGTTTCGAGCAACACACCGTCGTTCGCCTGCATCGCAACCGCTGTTCTGACCTGCTCGGTCGCCTCAGGTGGACCGAGCGTCAGCGCCGTCGCGTGTCCTCCCTCGCTCTCGACAATCTGGACCGCCTCCTCGACGGCACACTCCTCGTGCGGGCTCATCGTGAACCCGAGGTTCGAGGTGTCGATCTCCTGTTTGTCGTCGGTCAGCACGATCTTTGCCCCTGTTTCCGGGACTCGTTTCAGACAGGCTAGTACGTTCATGATTTGCGGGAGTTAGCTGCGGATGCGCTCGTTCTTCGGGTCGAACAGCGGTCTGCCTCCGACGACCTCGACAGTCACCGGGTAGTGCTCACCCATGTACTCGACCTGGAGCTGGTTACCCTCTTCTGCGTGTTCGGCCGGGATGTACGCCAGCAGGATGTGCTTGCCGACGGACGGACCCGTCGCCGCGCTCGTGACGTACGACCGCCGGCCCTCCTCGTCGACCAGCACGTTGCCGTCCATGTCGAGGACGGGTTCGTGACCGAGCATGAACCGGCGTTCGCCGCTCGAAGAGCGGTGGTCGTCGACCGTCAGCGTACAGAGTTTGGCGGCGTCTTCTTCCTCCAGCGCCTCGGCGTAGGCCTCCTTACCGATGAAGTCGGCGTCTTTGACGCCGTGGAAGCTCAGACCGGCTTCGGAGGCGTTGTACTCCAGTTCGAGTTCGTGGCCGATGAGCCGATAGCCCTTCTCCATGCGCCCGGTCGCACCGTAGACGCCCGTGCCGACCGGACGGATGTTGTACTCCTCGCCGGCCTCGGCGATGGTGTCCCAGAGGTTCTGTCCCTGGCCCATCGGGGCGTAGATCTCCCAGCCGAGTTCACCGACGTACGAGATGCGCATCGCCCACGCGTTCACCTCGCCGATGGTGATGTGCTGGGCGGTGTACGGCGGGAACGCCTCGTGTGACATATCCTCGTCGGTTACCGAGTCGACGACGTTTCGCGCTTCGGGACCCCACACGCCGAGCGTGCAGAACGCCTCGGACATGTCGGAGACGACAACGTCATCAGGAGCGTTGCTCCGGTACCACTGGAGGTCCGCACCGGCGTGGGCCCCACCAGTGATGATGCGGTAGTGGTTCTCACCGAGACGGGCGAACGTCAGGTCCGAGAGGAACCCACCGTTCTCTGCCAGCACCGGTGTGTACACGGTCTTGCCGACGTCGACATCGGCGCGGCCAACGTGCATCTTCTCCATGAACTCGGTGGCACTCGGTCCCTGCACGTCGAGGATGCCGAAGCCGGTGTCGCCTATCATCGCGACGTGGTCGCGCATGTGGAGATGCTCGCCGAGGATGATCGGAGACCACCACCGCGAGTCCCACTCGTTGCCCCGAAGCAGGTGTTTGATCTCGTTGCGGTACTTCCGTGGCAGGTCGTCGTTCGACCAGTACCACCGTGGACGCTCCCAGCCACCGGCCTCGAAGAAACGAGCGTCAAGGTCCTGTTGACGGCTGTAGAACGCGCTGGTTCGCATCTCCCGAGACGTCTGCCACTGCTCGGCCGGGTGGACGATACCGTATATCTTCTCGTACCCCTCAGCACCCCGGTTCTTGACGAACGTGTCGGAGCCGTACTGAGCGAAGCGGTTGACGTTCGCACCCTGAATGTCGACCTCGGGGTAGCCCCGCGTCATCCACTGGGCGACGTTCTTCCCGAACGCCGGTGCTTCCTTTATCCAGATGGCCGAACACGCCCACAGTCCGTCCACGTCGTGCATTGGACCGACCGCCGGTGCGCCGTCGGGTGTCACCGACAGCAGCCCGTCGATCTCGTGGCGAATCCCTGCCCCGGGGTCGTCGAGAATCTCCGGCATCAGTTCGAGCGCATCCTCCATCGACTTCTCGAAGGCATCCTCGGTGAGTGGCGGCTGTGTCGGTGACAGCGGTGCCTCGTCGATGGAGAGAATTTCGTCGACGTCGTACAGCAGCGGCCGGTGCTGGTAGGACCCGACCTCCAGGTCGTTGCCGTGCATCCGCTCGTACATCTGCGTGTCGACGTCCCGGACGATGGGGTAGGCAATCTCTCCTTCTTTCTCCTCGAACCGCTCGATTGGACCGACGCTGATGAGCTGGTGGGCCGCCGGATAGAGCGGGATGTGGGTCCCGGCCATCTTGGCGAGGTGGTTGCTCCACAGCCCGGCCGCGATGACGACCTCGTCGGCCTCGATGGTCCCGCGGTCGGTCTCGACGGACTGAATCTCGCCTCCCTCGACGTGCAGGT
>PUMG01000335.1 GCA_003551265.1 Halovenus sp. | reverse complement strand
GGAAAGCGCTCACAAGAGTGTACAGGGTCGAAGCCGAAAGGAGACAACCGTTGCACCAACCATAACGATTAATAATGAATGTACCGACAGTTCAGGTGCATGTACGAAATGGTGTGTGAGACGTGCGGCAAGATTGGCTTTCACCCGTCCCGCGTTGCGGCCGAATCCCGGGCCGAGACTCACGTCAAAGAGAACGGTCACGACGTGTCGATACTCGAGATGGGCGACCCCTGACCACAACACCGATACGCTGTGAGGTTGCATCCTCCCGTACTGGAGGCGACCATGGGAGAGAGCGACGACACAGAGACCGCTGGACCCGGGCGAACGATTACTGACGAGGATGTCCGGGGAATGGTTCGTGAACTCGAACCGTCGTGGCAGGTGGACTCAGTTACCCACGAGGAACAGGGCACAGACTTCGTTGCGACACTCGAAGTTACGACACCGGAGGGGCAGAAACAGGTCGTCCTGAAAGCCGTGACGTCCGAGCATATGCCTTCTGCAGCAGGCAGAGCGGAGCCACGATTTCTCGAGTTTGCAGCCAGCAAGACTTCGATTCCAGTCCCGACCGTGTTCGGCTGCTGTGACGACCACCCGGCGTATCCGACACCATTTTTCGTGCTGTCGTACGTCGAGGGAGAGAACTACGAGAATCAGGGTCACACGCTCCAGTCGGACGTCCGCGAGCGCATCCTGTCTCAGGCCGGGACACACCTCGCCGAACTGCACGAACTCGGACCGCTTTCGGAAATCGGTCGGCTGGGGTACATCGATGGAGAGATACAGCCCATCGAATCAGGCCAGCAGCGTCAGAACTCCACAGCACAGCGCTCGAACGCCATGCTCGACAGGTTCCTCGCAAACGGGGAGCATACCCTCGATGCGCTTCTCGACGGCGGCTACTTCCCGGAGTTAGCTGACGACCCGGAACGGTTCGCAGACCTCGTTCCGCCGTTGCGGGAGTACCTCCGGAAGGCGATTCCAGAGCTTCCCAATCCGGACCCTCCGACGTACTGCCACGGCGATTATCGCTACGGAAACCTGCTTGTCGACCCCGACTCGGGGGAGATACGAGCGGTCATCGACTGGGGACAGATTACAGCGCTTGAACCGGCACATAATCTCGCCTACGCGGAGTCGATGCTGTTGTCACCGGAGCGAGACGGCGAGCGACGTACCGAGGAACTCCGCGAGACGTTCAGGACAGCCTACACCGAAGAGCGCGATGACTGGGCGTTCGACACGGCCAGACGGCAGCGGATGGAGGTGTACCGCCTGCTCTATCGCCTCGACGCGATGGCGTGTCTTCCGCTGTGGCATCAGGACGCGACTCCCGACGAGCGTGACCAGCGCGAACAGGAACACCGGGCGTTCGTCGCCGGATATCTGTGAACGTGGCTGTCGCCGGTGTTCGTGTGCGGCTTCTGTCACTCGGTCTGGCTCTGTCTCGGTGACATTTTGGTGCTCGCGCTCTAGCGGTCGTGTATGACAGATGCTGTCGTCGTCGGCGGTGGACTCTCCGGACTGGTTGCCGCCCGACATCTGGCGGATGCAGGCATCGACGTGACGCTGCTCGAACGTGAGTCGGAAGTCGGTGGACGAGTCCGGAGTCACCGAGAGGATGAGTTCGTCTTCGACCGCGGCTTTCAGGTGCTGTTTCCGCAGTACCCTGCTGTCGCGCGAGAACTCGATCTCGACGCGCTCGACCTCCGGAGGTTCAAACCCGGTGCAACGCTGGTTCGTCCACACGAACGGACGACGCTATCGGACCCGTTGCGTGACCCGAAGGCGTTCACGGCGACAGCGTTCAACCGCGACGTCACGCTCGGGGACAAACTGCGGACGCTTCGGCTCAGACGGGAACTCGGGCGTAAATCAGTCGAGGAGTTGGACCGAGCTGACGACACCAGTATCGAGGAGTATCTCACGAGTCGTGGGTTCTCTGAGCGCTTTCGTACACGCTTTGCAGCACCGTTTTACGGCGGCATCACGCTCGACCGCTCGCTGTCGACGTCGGCGTTCGTCTTCGAGTACACGTTCAAGATGCTCACGCAGGGTCCCGCCGCAGTTCCCGCAGGAGGAATGGGTGAAATCTCCGACCAACTCGCCAGGTTCGCACGCGAGGCGGGGACAACCATCGAGACGAAGACGACCGTCGAAGCCGTCAATCCGGCGGGAGAGTCGAGCGCAGACGGTGCAGTCGTCGAGACGGCAGCTGAGACAATCGAGGCGGACGCAGTCGTCGTGGCGACCGACGCGCCGACTGCACGGGAGTTGACGGGTGTCACCTCGATTCCGACGGCTGCCCGTGGCTGTGTCACACAGTACTTCTCACTCCCACGGAGCCAGCACTTCGCCGGTGCCGACCGACTGTTCCTCAACGTCGCAGACGACCGACCGAATCAGGTATCGGTGCTGTCTGCGGTTGCACCCGGGTACGCTCCCGAGGAGTCTCAACTCCTCAGCGCCACCTTTCTCGGAGCGCAGTCGGCGACGGACGACGAACTCGCCGAGGAGGTCAGGGCTGCACTCGCATCGTGGTTCCCGGAGAATCGATTCGAGGAACTGGAGTTGTGCCGGACCGACCGAATCCCGTTCGCACAGCTCGAACAGCCGCCTGGGTTCACGCGGGAGTGGCCCGACGTCAATGCACCCGAGGGCGCGGTGTACCTCGCAGGCGAGTACACCCGCTGGTCGTCGATACAGGGCGCACTCGAAAGCGGCAGAGACGCCGCGTCTGCGGTACAAGGAGAGCTTACTCGGGGAGAGTCCAGAGAAGGTGATGTATAACAAGGCACGGACCCGCCGAATGCAGCGCTGTGGGTAAAGATATGAGCAGTAAGCGCTGGTTTGTTTCGTGGACGGAGGTCCGGGTACCGAAGCTGGTCGAAGCCGCCGCCTTCTGGGGCGCAATCGCTTTGCCGTTCGTCTATCTCCCGCTGCTCTTTGCGGGACTCAACAGCACAGCCACACGACTTCTGTTTGCCTCACTTGTCACGCTGAATGCGGTGCTCATCGTTCTTGGGCATCAGTACAACAACTGAGACTGATGGGCGAAAATCTATACGATTTTGGTCCGTCAGTATGAGTGTATGACCAAATCGAGCGAAGCGTTCGTCCGTCGAGCGGAGGAGATTGCGTACGAACCGGTCGGGGCGGCCGATGGGCTGTCGAAAGGCGTACTGGTTGGCGAAGAAGACGGTGCACCGACGCTCGCACTCCGTCGATTCACGCTCGAACCCGGCGCTGACGTACCGGAGCACACGAACGAGATAGAACACGAACAGTACGTGCTGGAGGGAGAGTACGTTGTGGGAATCGAAGACACAGAGGTCACCGTCAGCACTGGTGACGTCGTCCACATCCCAGCAGGAACCATCCACTGGTATCGTAACCCGAACGAGGAGGCCGGAGCGTTCATCTGTGCGGTTCCTACCGGCGACGACGAGATTCACCTCGTCGAGTGAGTGGGGAAACTCTCGTCGAGTGAGCCGAGAAGTCCTCGTCGAGTAAATCGAGAGCCTTACGCACCCTGCAGTCTACGTTCCGGCCGTGAACAACAGACTGAGTCAGTCGTTGAGTCGTCAGAGCGTCGGTGTGTTGATGGCGCTCACGGCGGCCGCTGGCTTCGGAACGCTCGCTATCTTCGGCAAGTTCGCCGAGGACGCCGGTCTCAACACGACGACACTGCTCACCTACCGGTTCATCTTCGCAACTGCGTTCCTCTGGATTGGACTCGTGCTCTGGCGTCGCGCACGCATACTCCCAACACGAGAGCGGCGGGTCGCACTCGCACTCGGCGTTCTCTACGCCGCCTTCTCCGGCCTGTTCTTCTGGGGCCTGCTGTTCATCCCCGCAGGACTCACGAGCATCGTGTTCTTCACCTATCCCATCCACGTCTACGTTCTCGCGGTCGTGCTGCTCGATGAATCTCTCTCGCGGTACAAACTCGGAGCGCTCGCGCTTGCGCTCTCGGGCGTTGCACTCATCGTCGGCGGTGACCCCGGCGAGGCGGACGCCGTCGGCATCGTACTCGTTCTGCTGGCAGCACTTGGCTACGCGGGATACATCGTGGGAAGCCGTGCGGCGGTCGCAACGACTCCCCCGGACATCCTCGCCAGCACGGCGATGGTCGCAACCACCGCTGTGTTCGTCGTCTTCGGTCTCGGCTCCGGCCGCCTCGCCGTTCCCTCGGGCGGCGAGCAGTGGTTCATCGTCATCGGCATCGCCATCCTCGGAACTGCCCTGCCGCTGTTTCTCTACGTCACCGCGCTCACACGGATTCAGGCCAGCCACGCCAGCGTCCTCGGGACGGGCGAACCAGTCGTCACGGTCATCCTCGGCATCATCCTCCTCGGTGAGTCACTCACACTGGTTCTAATCGTCGGTGGTGTCCTGATTCTCACCGGGGTGCTGGCGATTCAGGCCGACCTCGAAGCGAAGCGAAAAGTGGCGTGACTGTCAGTCTTGCCCGAGTTCGACGTACAGGTCCACCGCAGTTGCTCCGTCCTCGCCAGCAAGGACGGGATTGAGGTCTATCTCCGCTATTGCCGGTGTGGCTTCGAGCAACGCACAGAGGCGAACCAGAACGTCCGCGAGTGCCTCGGTGTCGACTGGGTTCTGTCCGCGTGCACCGTCAAGCACGCTCGCGGCTTCGATTTTGCCCAGAAGCGCACGTGCACGGGGAGCATCGAGCGGCGAAAGAGCGAACGCCACGTCGCCGACGTGTTCGACCAGAACCCCACCGAGCCCGAACGTGACGAGCGGGCCGAACTCGGAGTCGGTCGCGCCAACGACCGTCTCGACCGAGTGTTCGGCGTCGACCATCTCCTGAACGAGTACACCATCTATTTCCGCCGATGGCTTCGCGCTGTGAACGTCCTCAAGGAGCGCTTCCATCTGCTGTTCGACCGCCGCTGGCGGTACATCGACGCGAACACCCCCGACGTCCACTTTGTGTGCGATGTCCGGACTGGCGACTTTCAGGACGACCGGCCCCCCGATTTCGTCTGCAATCGCGGCAGCGTCCGACGGCGTCTGTGCCAGCCCCCATTCGGGAACGTCGATGCCACAGGCCGAGAGCAGGTCGAACGCCTCGACGCCGAGTCTCTCACGACCCGCTGTACGTGCGTCGTCGACGATGGCTCGAATCGTCTCCTCGTCGACATCGACCGTCTCGAAGGGTGATTTCACCGCTGGTTGTTCGCGGGCGTCGGCGTAGCGACCGAGCGCATCCAGCGCCCGTGCTGCACGCGAGGGGTCGTCGTAGTTTGCAACGCCGTAGCGTCGGAACGCACGCTTCGCGTCCACTCCCATCTCGCCGTCCATGAAGCACGTGAGAACGGGGGTTGCGCGTGCCTGAGCGCTTCGACCGACGACGGCCGCGAGGTCGGCGTAGT
>PUMG01000346.1 GCA_003551265.1 Halovenus sp. | reverse complement strand
GCAGTGTCGTACTCACGGATTTCGAAGCCCCGGACCGTCACGTTCTCGGCACTGTCGACCTCGACGCCGGTCCCTCCACCACTCCCCTCAAGTACCGGTTTGCCACCGTTTGCAGCAGCAACGGTGAGATTGTCGATGTCAATCACCAGCTGTTCGTTGTAGACACCAGTTTCGACACAGACCGTCTCTCCGGAGTTCGAACCAGCGATGGCGTGCTGAATGCTGTCTCCACCCGAAACAGTCACCGTACACTGCTCACCTGCAGGAGCCGTCTCCGAAGCAGTTGCGACCCCGCCAGCGCCAGCAGCCACGACCGACGTTATCATCAACAGTGAGAAAAAGACCGCCTGAATTTTTTCACCAGAGCTACTCGACAGTTGCGTACCAAACAAGTTCATTATACGTAGTGATACTCCCAGGACGTTTGATGTCACCCCCTGAAATTCGTTCACGGCGCGGACAAATATTATCAGATGATATCTTCAGACAGTCCGTATTACGGTATTCTGAAACACCTCGTATCTTGCGGTCTCAGGATACTCGGTGTCATACATTCCCAGGACGGTCGGTCTTGTACATCCCAGGATTCTCGGTGTCGTAGAGAGTTCGTACTGCTCTCGGCCTCAGGTCGAAATCAAATCCGATAATGACAGTCGTCCATCTCAATCGAGGGTGACGGTGAGAAGAACGGCGTCGTCGTCAGTTCGGATTCGATACTGTGAGTCCTCGTCTGGAGCGTCGGTGAAGGTGTGAGTGTCGACTGCGCTGCCGTCGAGCGTGAGATTCCACGTCTCAATGATGTCACCGTCGACATCCTCGGTGCCACGCCAGGCGTGTATCGCTGTGAGCAGCTGGTCTGTCGACAGGTCGTCGTTACGCCAGTCGAAGATAGCGACGAGTAAGCCCTCAGTTTCGACGATTCCGTGAGCGTTGGCATAGCGACTCAACTCGGTCGCCTCCCGGAACTCGACAGTCTGTGTTCCCTCGCTCTCGCCTGCGTTCTCGACAGTCGGAGTTACCTCGATGGTGTCGCCCGGACTCCCTGACCCCGTACTCACATCGGTGATGATGAAGGCGGCCGGTGTGAGAACCTCGAGCGTTCCTGTCAGACTCTCGTTCGCCGTCGAAACAGTCACATCGTACTCACCAGCGTCCAGTCCCTCGGTAACAGCTTCGAACGTCATCGTCTCGGTTTCGTTCTCTTCCAGGTCCTCCGTCGATTCGACGACCTCGATATCCTCCCCGACCGTGAGGGTCGTCTCAAAGGAGCCTGGTGCTTCTCCGACGTTCGTCACCGCGACCGAGACGTTCTCGTCGTCCCCTTCGACGATGGTGGCGTGTTCTCCCTGTCCAGCAACGCTCAACTCTGAGAGTGCCGGGGTGGGCGGTACTTCGACCACAAACGTCTCGCTCATCTCTGTCTCGTTGGCGTTGTCTGCATTCGCCGTCACCGTCGCCGTGTACGTGTCGGCACGTTCGATTTCACCGACGTCGAACGTGAACGGCTTCACCTCTCCTTCGAGCGTGCCGGTGTCGTCGCTCAGGTTGAACACCTCTCCTTCCGTATCGCCAGTCACCGAGAGAGAAACAGTGAGGTTCTCCGTTTCGATGCCGTCGAGTTCTTCGACCGGTATCTCGACCGTCCCGTAGTCGTCGCCTTCGAGACCGTCAGGGAACTCCTCGGCGAACGCGCCGATTTCGAGCGTCCCCTCTTTGGGAGTCAACACAACGGTGAGATCCTCGACGTCTTCGGCGTCACCGACCGACACTTCTGTTGCGTTGTCCTCGTAGTCCGCAGCGGTCACCATCACCTCGTACACCTCGCCAGTCCCGGCAACGCTCTCGACGAGGAACTCACCGCTTCCGACCGTCTCTGCGGTGTACGCTCCCTGTCCACCCACGAGTGTCACGTTCGCGCCGGGGACTCCTTCACCTGTAACGGAGTCTTCGACAACCCCACTCACCGACGCGTTTCCGGTGGCAGCCACGTCGATTGTCGTCTCATTGTCGGTCTCGACGGACGAACTCGCAGTCCCGTTCACGTACCCGTCTGCGACGGCGACGACTGTGTAGTTGTAGCCACCAACCGCGTCGACGACGTACCCTCCGTCCTCACCAGTCGTGAGATGGGAGACAACCTCGGCCGTCACTGCTTTGTCGTCGAGTTCGACGATGACGGCGGCGGCGTCGACCACACTGGCGGTCACCGCATCTGTCACAGTGCCCGAGATGGTTGCATCGCGGACTGGCACCAGTTCGAAGTTCTCTGCCTGCTGTGTTCCATCGCCGACCGTGACGTTCGTGCGACTTTCAGTCTCGTACCTGTCGTGAGTTGCTTCGAGAGCGTACGTCTGTTCTCCCGGTAGATTCGCTATCGTGTACGTACCCGTCTCATCCGTTTCAGCTGTGTACTCGCCCAGTTCGTTCGTTGCAGTTATCGTTACCTCTTCGACTCCCTGCTCGGTCAACGTGTCCGTCACCGTCCCGTTTATCTCCCCACTACCCGAGATGATGAGGTCCCGGACCACGTGCTCCCCGTCGCCGACACTCGCGGTCTCTGCTGTCGGTTCGTACCCGTCAGTGTCAGCCACAAGGTCGTACGTTTCACCCGTCCCGGGCACGTTCTCGATGGTATACTCACCGGCCGAATCCGTCGACGTCTCGTACGTGCCACCTCCGTTCTCTGCGGTCACTGTCACGTTCTCCAGACCCGTTCCGAAGGTGTCGTCGGTCACCGTCCCCGCAAGTTCTGCGTTACCCGAGAGCCCGATGCTTCGGCTCCCGTTCTCTCCGGGCCCGGGAAGAACGTCAGAGACAGTACCGGTCTCGTAGCCATCGCTCTCGACGGTGTAACTGTAGGAGAATCCACCGGGGAGAGGTGCCAATTCGGCGAGACCCGTCTCGTCCGTCTCGACAGGCTCGCTCTCGCCGAGTGTGTCGTTCTGGACGACGACGACTGCATCCTCGATGTGACCTCCGGTTGTCGCGTCTTCGACCGTGAGTTCGTCGCGCGCGCTGCCAGCGAGTTCGAAGTCGAGTGCTGTCTCGCTGTCACCGTCGCCGAGCGTCACCGTCTGGTTCTGCTCGTCCCACCCGTCTGGAGCGACGGAGACGAGATACTCCTCACCTGCCCCGGCCACACTTGCGGTGTACTCGCCCTCTTCGTCCGTCTCAGCAGTGTACGTCTGTCCGGCCGCAATCTCGATCTCGACGCCGTCAAGACCGGTTTGGAACGTCTCGTCCTCGATGGTTCCACCAAGCGTCGCGTTCCCGGTGAGTTCCGCATCCAGGTCGTGAGTGCTCTCGTTCTCGACGTACTCGTCTATGCTGGTGACTGTCTCGTACCCGTCTCCCTCGATAGAGACGGTGTAGCTGTTGCCGCCAGGCACCGATTCGATGCTGTACGACCCGTTTCCGTGTGTCGTCGCTTCGTACCCGCCAGCGCCATTCTCGGCAGTGACCGTCGCCCCTTCGATAGCATTTCCGTTTTCACTGTCGGTTATCTGTCCAGTTATCGCTGCGTTTCCGGTCAGTTCCCAGGCTGTCGAGGTTTCCTCACCAGGACCAAACGAGCGGTCTTGGATGTTGAGTGCGTCGTATCCCGGGTTCGAGAACGTGTAACTGTAGGTGAAGCCACCAGCCAGCACGATGTCCATGCTCCCGTTCCCGTCTGTCGTGAACGCATCCTCGGCGGTGCCGAACGTCTCGTGTTCGATGCTCACGGTTGCACCCGGAAGCGGTGCGTCCGTTTCGGCGTCACTGAGAGTAACGGAGTCTGTCGCATCGCCGGTCAGTTCGAAGTCAATGCCGGTCAGTTCTGCACCGTCACCGACCGTTTCTATCGTCGAGTTCTCGTCCCAGCCGGTCGCGTCGGCGCTCACCGTGTATGCCTCGCCGGTTCCGGGAACGTTCTCGACGGTGTACTCCCCATCTCCATCCGTCTCGACAGTGTACGTTCCGAGTCCGTTCTCGACGGTGACTTCGATGTCTTCGATTCCCATCTCGAACGTCGTGTCCTCGACGGTGCCACCAACCGAGGCGTTTCCGGCCAGTCCGACCATCAGGTTCTCGACATTCGCTTCGTCGTCGACGACGGCCGTGGCCGTGTTGGATTCGTAGCCGTCTGCGCCCGCGTGGACTGTGTACTCATCACCGGTTCCCGGAACGTCTTCGATGGTGTACTCACCATCTGTGTCGGTCGCGTTCTCGAAGACGACTTCTTCACCGGAAGGGTATTCAAGCACGAGAGTTACGTCCTCGATCGGTTCGCCGGTGACTGTATCGCTGATCTGCCCAGAGAGACTCCCAGTCCCCGCAAGGAATCGAACTCCTTCGAAAGACCCACCCTCAGGTAACCAGAATGAACCGCTCTGCGCTTCGTAGCCAGCTTTCGAGATGGTGTAGTCGTGATTCTGAGTAGCTGGCGCTGCGAACGACACGTATCCGCTCTCGTTGGTCAACCCGGTGGCGGTTCCGAACGTCTCGTGTTCGAGCGTGACGTTCGCACCTTCGAGATCCGTCTCGGTCAGCAACTCGCGAACTTCAAACTCGACGCTCGTGTTTCCGGTGAGCACGAAGTCGATGTCTGTCAGCTCCGTGCCATCCCCGAGCGATTCCTCCCTCGATTCACCATTCCAGCCGACTGGGTCAGTGCTCACCGTGTACTCGACTTCGGTCCCGGGGACATTCTCGACGGTGTATTCCCCGTCCTCGCCCGTCGTTGCTGTGTACTCGACCTGTCCGTCCGACACGGTCACGTCCACGTCTGGAAGAGCGCTGTCGAACAACGCGTCTTCGACCGTCCCGCTCACGGCGGCGTTCCCGGCCAGTTCGATCGTTCCCGCGTCCGCGAGCGCGTCATCCCCGACAGTGACCGTCGCGTTCCCGGCTTCGTACCCGGCCGCCTGTGCGACGACGGTGTACTCATCGCCGGTTCCAGGAACTCCCTCGACGATGAACTCCCCGTCCGCGTCGGTCGCATCCTCGACGGTGAACTCGTCGTCGGTGGGGGAGATGACCGTCACGTCGGCGTTCTCGATTCCATCTCCCGTACTCTCGTCCTCCACGGTCCCCTCGATTTCGGCAGTGCCCGTCAGTTCGGCATCGAGAGTGTGAGTCGCCCCGTCTCCAACGGACTCGTTCGACTCGACGACTGTTCCGTAGCCGTTGACTTCGATTGTCACGTCGTAGTCGTTGCCACCGGGGACGTTCTCGACTGTGTACGACCCATCGGCACCAGTCGTCGTTTCGTAAACACCCGCCCCGTTCTCGACGGCTACGTTCACGCCCCCAATGCCCTCACCAGTTTCGCTGTCGGTGATCTCCCCGTCGATCTCGGCGTTGCCCCCCAGCACATAGTTTGCCGACAGTTGCTGGCCAGGGCCGAGCGAGCGCAACGGAATCTCGGCCGGGTCGTACCCCGGGTG
>PUMG01000276.1 GCA_003551265.1 Halovenus sp. | reverse complement strand
TGTGACTCGTGGTTCGAACAGACAGGAGAAATGGGCCAGTGACGGCCCGAGGACTTCGATGGGCTTGGCCCCCGCAGGAATCGAATATGGGGGTACCACACTGGGTCGGATGTGGGTGGGGGTGGATTGTTGATTCCTCGCGGGCGCCAGTGCCTCTGACAACTGGGTCGCCCATTGACACGGCAGACATTTTGCGACCTCCAGTTCATCGCACCTGCCGCCACCTGTTCCTTAGGGTGGAAGATACATACAAATGATTGCTAACATAACAAGATGCGATGGGCTTGCGGTGCTAATTATCTAGACGCTATTCTCTCTGGTGACAGTTACTCGTCGACGGGGTCGAGGAGTGCAGCGAGGAGTCGGTGCTGCGCCTCGCGGAGGTGGTGGGTGACAGTCGGCTGAGAGACACCGAGCAGTCTCGCGAGTTCCTCGCCGGTCGTTTCACGAGGAGACTGGAAGAAGCCGCTCTCGTAGGCGGTTACGAGAACCTCACGCTGTCTGAGCGTGAGGAGGTCTTCGAGCGCGAACTGGTCGGTTTCGGGCGTCGTCAGTCGGTCGACGTCCTGTCGAGAGCGCAACTCAACACCGGGATATCGCTCACGGAACCGGTCGACGAACTCGCGGACATCGAGTTCTCTCGCCAGCCGTACTGTTACCTGCGTTCCGATTTCGGTGGCGTGTATCTGGTGAGGGATGCCGCCGCAGTCGAGTACCTCCCCGGCGATGGTTTCGCCAGAGACCGTTACACGGAACAGGTGGTTTTCGCCACGGCGGGTGTGTGTAATCGACTCGACGCTGACGAACGCCGATTCGAGGGCGAGTACGTCCTCGACAGGAGGGTCCGAGAGCGTGAAGAGAATCTGTGTTTGCTGGTCGCCGATTGGCGTTATCTCCTGGTACTCGACTGAGTCACCGACAACTCGTGCAACGGCGTTCAGCACCGTCTCGGCGTCGGGTATGTAGAGTTCGAGTTCGGTTGCCCGCTCACCGAGCACACCGCGTCTGGTCTCGACGCTGTTGATTCCGTGGGCAACGGTCGCACAGAGTTCCTCCGCGCTTTCGATCGTCTCCGGGGTGAACGTCTCCGGTTCTGTCGCGTACATCGTAAGCACGCCGTAGCTCGTGTCGTCGTGAACGAGCGGAACCGCGAGGATCGACTGAAACCCGCGGTCGAGTGCTTCTCTGGCCCAGCGAGCGACGCGGATGTGTTCTGTCACGTTCTCGACCAGCACCGTCTCTCCAGTGGTTGCCACTCGATGGGCCGGTTCACTGCTCGATTCTCCCAGAGAGAGGGTGTCAAGATACCCCTCTCCGGTGTTCGTCCACGTGCTGGGTTCGACCTCGTCGCCGGTCGGTGGGACGTGTCCAATCCACGCGAACGAAACGCACCCCTGCTCGAGGAGGCGCTCACAGAAGTTCTCCTCGACTTCGGCCCGAGTTTGTGCACGCCGCAACAGCCTGTTGACGTCGGCTGTGACCGAGAGCAGCTGCTCGAAACGTGCCAGCCGCTCGGCCTGCGCTTCGAGCGCCTCGTCCCGCTCGCGGATTCCGGCTTCACCCGCGACCCTGTCGAGTGCCGCCTCGGTCGTCGTCGCAAGCAACTCCACGAGGCGGCTCTTCGCTTCATCGAAGAAGCCACGTTCGGTCGACGTAGCAACGAACACGCCGTACTCACCCAGCGGCATCATCAACACGGCTCGCGCTGCAGTATCCGGATTCGCCAGCCGATCAGACTCCCGGACGTCGACGAAACGCTGTTGCTCACCCGTGACGTACGTGTGCCAGGTGATGGAGTCCGGTCCGTCCGGACCGAACTTCCGTGGTTCGCCAAACACGTCGAGGAACGTCTCCGTAGCGGCGACTGGTGACAGCAGGTTCTCCTCCTCGTCGAACAGGAAGATACCGATGTCCGAGACATCGAGTACATCTGCTGCCGTGTCGACGACCACGTCGGTTACGTCCTGTGGTGTTTCAGCAGCCAAGAACCCCTCGGTTGCCCGATACAATGATGTGAGCGTCTCCTCGCGCTCTCGGCTCTCGACCGCTGCGATGGCGTGGCCGACTGTCTCTCCGAGTTCGTCCAGAACCGCGCTCTCACGCTCGCCAAACGAGCCCCGTTTGCGTCCGTACACTCCGATGACGCCGTATTCCACCCCTCCGTAGACAACAGGAATCATCGCGAGTGACCTGACGTCCGCCTCACGAAACGCGCTCTGTTGTCGGTCGCTCGCCACCCTCGCCTCAACATCCTGAATGACCTGAGATTCCTCGGCTGTCAGTGCCTGCAGTCCAAGTGTCTCTTCGGATGCAGCCTCGAGTTGAGTCATTTCGACTATAACTTCCTTCGCACCTTCGGTCCACACCAGCGGCTCTATCTGACCCTCGCGGAGAGTGTCAAATGCAACTGCGAAGCGGTACTGGTTGGCGTCTGTGAGCCGGTTGCAGACTTCCTGTAGTATCTCCCCACGCGTCTGGGAGTCCAGAAGCGCTCTGTGCACGCCACGGATTATCCGGTTGATGTGGTCGAGCTGTGCGAGTTCGTCGCGCTGTTGTTCGAGTCGCTTCTCTCGTTCAACACGACTCGTTACGTCGTCGAATGCGAGGACGACCCGTGTGAGCTTCTCGCCGTCGAACAGTGGTACCCCGTCAACAGAGATAATAGATTCCTCTCCGGAGACAGTCTCGATGATGAGTTGCTTGTCACTGAGTGGCTCACAGGTTTCTCTGATGCGATTGAATGGAAACGCCGCTGGTGTCAACTTCTCACCGTCCATGCTGTGGGTGTAGAGACCTTCCGGAGAGTAGCACCCACCCACCAGCTCATCTCTGGGAACGGAGAGTATCCTGGCCGCCTGCTCGTTCGCCCGGACAACTATCCCATCAGTGTCGATGACGGTGATGCCGACAGGGCTGGTTTCGAGGATGTGTTCGACGAGGTCACGCTCGGCTTCTAGCTGTTGCTGGTTCTGTTCGCGTTCGGTGATATCAGTCGCCAAGCCAACGATGCGTTCGAGTTCTCCGTCCTTACGGACTCCGAACGCACGGCTGTGAATCCATCGAATCTCACCGTCCGGTCGAACGATTCGGTAGGTCAGGTCGTAACTCTCGGGGTTTTCGAGCTGTCTGTCCATTCCCTCACGAACCCGGTCACGGTCCTCGGGATGGACGGTTTCCAACAGCGCGTTTCGGTCCTCATAGAGTGAAGCCACAGAGCGCCCCCACACCTGTTCGTAGGCGGCGTTTACGTATTCGAGTCGACCGCTGTCGGCGAGTGAGTTTACCCACACCACGTCGTTGATGTTCTCTACTACCTGTCGAAAGATGCCCCCCGGCTCGGCATCCTCCAGGAGGTTTTCCCACTGGCACTCATCCTGTGACGGAGTGAGTGACAGCACAGTCCCAATTCGTCGTCTGAGGAGAGGCTGTGGCGTCTCAGTCACCGACGACTGGATGACATCAGTCACTCCTGCCTCGAAAAACGCGTCGACGACTTCTTCCCCGTCGATGGTGAACGCGATAATCGCTACAGAAGGATGCTCACGCCGAATCGCCTGAATAAGTGTACACACTACCTCCGGTGTGAGTGTGTCTGAAACGAGTAGGCAGTCTGTCTCCTCGGACAATGACTCAACGTCCTCCTGTGAACAGACCGCGATGTCCAGTCCGTCGCTGTGAAGCCGTTCTCGCAACTCATCCCCATCGGTCTGCTCGTCGGTTACGAATCCCACCCTGGTCGCCCCTGTGAACGCTTGCATTGGAAATCAGTGTCTTCGTCGAAAGTCCCACCGGGCGAGGACGGCCCGGTGAATCATCACGCCTCATTTGTACGCACACCTACATAAACCTGTTACTCTGTCCCGACCAGTCTCGATGATACCGCAAATCAGCCTTTGGTCAAAACACGATAGAGGAGGAACGCCCCGAGAAGCAGATAGATTGCTGCTGCCGGGAGGACGTACGCCGTGGCGAACTCGACCAGCAACACGAGAAACGACGCTCCGAGCAACAGCAGGATGAACGTCGCGACAGCGAGACGGTCCTTCTCTACCATGTGTGTTCAGATGTCTGGGTATTCTTGTGTACGAGACTCACAGCCGGTCGCCCACCCGGGCGAGTGCGGTTTCCTCGCCGGTTCGCAGATACTCGCTCAGGTCTCTGAGCGCTCTGACGAGCCGCTCTGCTTCCGCGGGCGGGACATCCCCGTCGAGCGCCTCGATTCGTTTGCGGTGGGCGGTCACCGACGAGAGCGCACGGTCAACCGCTCGTTCGCGTTCCTCGAAGACCCGCCGGATGTCGGTCGTGTAGCTGTCGACCGTTGCGGCAACCGCGAGTCCGCGTTCGGGGAAGAGCGTTTCGGGCACTGCATCGGGTGGCGGACGCTCGTTCTGGTCTGCCCCCTGAAGCAACTCGAAAAAGTACAGCGATTCCTCGTCGGACACCTGCATCACGCGTCCGAGGGTCGCTCCCACGCGGCGCAGTTCGCTGGCTGCGAGCACGGTGTCATCGAGCGGTTCGAGTTCACCTGCGTGTACGAATCCAACCTCACGGAGATAGCGGCGACTCTCCTCGGCAGCTCTATCGGCGAGCGTCTGGAGCGGAACGTCGTCGACGGCGGCTCTGACACCCGTGAGGTCGAGCTCTCTCGTCCCGGCAGTGTGTGTAGTCGGGTCGTCGAGACCGACACTCCGGATGCTTCCGCACTCGGGGCAGGTTATCTCACCCGTCTCGTAGTACGACCAGCGAGCGCCACAGGAGTTGCACTCGCGCTTTCCGCGAAGTTTCATACCCGGAGGTATAGCCACGGCCACGCTTATATGTCGGGATTGCGTAGGGTCGGCCGTGACGACGACAGCGCCAGAGAACTTCGCCCGCCCACTCGTTCGACAGGCACGGAGAGAGGATCTGCTGGCAATATACCGGATCGAGCAGGCGTCGTTCGACCAGCCCTGGCCGTTCACCGCCTTCGAGAGCTACGTTGGCGAGCCAGGATTTCTGGTCGCTGCTGACAGCACTGTCGTCGGCTACGTCGTCGCCGACGTCATCCCCACGCACGCCCGCGACCTCGGACACATCAAAGACCTCGCTGTACACGAGTCCCGCCGTGGCGAAGGAATCGGGGCGATGTTGCTGGTTAACGCGCTTTCTGTACTCAACTCGACGAACGTCGATTCGGTCAAACTAGAGGTGCGCGAGAGCAACGACGCCGCGATTCAACTCTACCGAAAGTACGGCTTCGAACACCGGTGGCGAAACCCGGAGTACTACAGCGACGGTGAGGATGCACTCGTTCTCGTTCGAGAGTTCTGACACCGACATCGGTCGAGAGTGGTTTTATGCCTCCCCAGCGCGTACGTGTACGTGTAAACGGATGGCGACAAAAACACTCACAATCACCGAAGAGGCGTATGAGCGGCTGAAGGCACACAAACGGGAGAACGAGAGCTTTACCGACACGGTTCTTCGACTGACCGATGCCGACCGTGACGTTAT
>PUMG01000057.1 GCA_003551265.1 Halovenus sp. | reverse complement strand
CGCCCATGATTTCACTTCTCGATTCGCATTGACCATACGGCAATGGAGTGTTTATAAATCCCCTCTGACGTTCATCTAGAGTCGATGCGGGGCAGAATGGTGAATATTGTGACTCTTGGGTGAGGCTTCCGAAATTTCGTTTTCTATGCCTGGTACTTGAAGACAAAAACCCGCGGATGTGCCTCTGTCAGTGTCAGCTCCGCTCGCGCTGGAGTTCTCGGTCGATACTGTCGAGGTCGTCGTCAGCGAGTTCGCGTTCGAGCTGTCGTTCGAGTTCGCTCTCACTGAGGTTGCCACTGGTGTAGCGCTGCTGAAGGTCGTCGATGCGGTCCTCGGGACGGGTGCTGTACTCCGCCGGTGAGGTCGACCGCGAGGTACTGGTCCCGCTGTCGTCGCTGAGCCAACCGTAGAGTTTGTATCCACCGTACAGCAACGCACCGATGACCGCGAGCGCGATGGCTGTCTGGATGACCCACCAGACGAACGAGACTACTGCGGAGACGACCCAGACGACGCCAGCGAGCAGCAACAGGGCACCGACAGCGAGAACCAGCCAGCCGAGTAGCTTGGGAAGAGCCATGTGCCCTGTTTGGACTCCACGAGCAAAAAATGTCCGGCGGTGTTTCACTACCGTCGAAGCGAGATTTAAGTGAATTGCGTGGTGAGTACTGACACATGAAGATGCGCGACGCAGTCGAGGCAGACGCCGGACGGCTCGCGTCGATGACGGACGCGCCGCGGGACGTGATGCGCAACCTGGTTCACGACCGGACGGTTCGCGTCGCCGAGAACGACGGCGACATCAGGGGGTTCGTCAGTTTCGACGCTCGCGAACAGACCGTCTACGTCACGCAGATAGAGGGACAATCAGATGTGTACTCCCGCCTGCTCGACGAACCGACCCGATTCGCTCAGACCGAAGGGATGGACGTCGAACTGTTCACGGTCGACAGCGACGAGCGCCTGCAAGACGCCGTCAGCGAGGCTGGCTTCGAACGCATCGGTCCCGGTCCGACCTTCGAGGGTGAGGCGACGACCTGCTACCGACTGGAACTGGAGTGAGATGTCTCGCTCGAACTCCAACGACCCCGAACCGGTCGTCTCTCAGAAGATGATCGGCCTGTTCATCGTCGCCGGTGCTGACGTCATCCTGCTGGTTGTGCTGCTCGCGGCCGTCGGTGTCACCTCGTGGACGGCGGCGCTCGGTATCTCGGGATTCATTCTCGCCGTATTCGGTGCGTGGGTGGTCTTTCGGTGGTGGCAACTGCGACCGGACACAGCCGAAGACGAGGAGAGCGAACGCGAGCGAAGTGAGGAAGAGTCCCCGCTGGAGACGCTGAAAGCGCGCTATGCTGCCGGTGAACTCTCTGACGAGGAGTTCGAGTCGAAACTCGACCGGTTGCTCGGGTCCGACGAGGAGTTCGAGGCGGCTGTCCGTGCCCGTGAGAGCGAGGAAGACGGACGAGAGACCAAGATGCTGACGGATGAAAACAGATAGCCAGTCCAGTCTCAGGCGAGTCGGCGGAACACCCGAAAGATGGTGTCTCGAATGCGGTCAGGAAGCAGTCGGGTGTACATGGCCACCGTAGCAAACTGTCCGACCGAGTAGCGAGCGTCAGGATCAGACACCGAGGCTGCGTCGTAGATGGTGGCGGCGACGTCTGCGGAGTCGATGGTAATGGGGAGCGAGCCAGAGACGGTGACGGCGTCGTCGATGGTCTCGTACACCCAGTCGTACTCCCGACCGGGAACGAGGTCGTTCGTCTCGGCTTCGGCCCGCTTTTGAAAGCCTGACTCGACGAACCCCGGCTCTATGAGTACAACATCGATGCCGAAGGGTTCAACCTCTGCACGGAGTGCGTCGCTCATCGCTTCCAGTGCGAACTTCGACCCGGCGTATGCGCCCGCTCCGGGGGTCGAGAGCCGACCGTAGACGCTCGAGACGTTGATTATCGTCCCGTCATCGCGTTCACGCAACAGCGGAAGTGCGCCACGGGTCAGGCGGTGTGGACCGTAGACGTTCACGTCGAACTGTTCGTGCAGGCGAGCAACCGGGATGTCTTCGAGCGGACCGTACAGCCCGTAGCCAGCGTTGTTGACCAGACAGTCCAGTCTGCCGTGCTCGTCGTCGATGCGGTCGAGGACGCGAGCGACGTCGTCGTCGCTGGTGACGTCGAGAGCGGCGGTCCGACAGCCACGCTCGCTGAGCGCTTCGATCTCGTCGACGTTTCGAGCCGTCGCGTACACCGTCCATCCTTCCTCGAGAAACCGCTCGGCGCTCGCCCGGCCGATGCCGGACGAACACCCCGTGATGAGCACCGTCTTTTCGGTCATGGTCGTGATGTAGACCGGGTGGTAGTTAACTGTCCCCGATTCACTCTCAAAATCTAGACCGGTCAACGGTATCTGTGAGAGGTTCTCGACGAGAAATCTCTGGCCGTCAGAAGGTGACGTAATCCGCGAGAAACGACGGGCCGAAGAACAACACGGTGATGATGAGCGAGTTGTGGATGCCGTGGATGAGCGAAGGGATGACGATGTTCTCGGTATACTCGTACACCCCGCCGAGGACGAGCGATGGGATAAACAGGGCGAGAAAGCCGATTACGACGCCGAGGACGCCGGTTCCGACCAGGAATATCTGGACGTGAATCGCCGTGAACAGCGCCGACGCGATGGCGATCCCGGGGACGACAGAGAACTGTTCGCGCAGCCGATTCTGGATAACTCCGCGGTAGAGCACCTCTTCGGTCGGTCCGACGACGGCCAGCATGAACGCCACGAGCACGAGATACACGCCCACACCCAGGTCGGCGAGTTCGTCCTGTACCGAATCGGTGCCTTCCTCTGCGGGCAGCAGCGAGAACACCTCGACGAGCCCGAGCAAGACGGCGAGCAGCGCCACGATGACCAGATTCCCCACAACGACCAGCCCCAGTTGGCGCACCGTCGGTGTGTGAAGTCCAATGTACGAGCGCAGTTGTTCGCTATCGTAGCCTCTGTTCTGAAGGTACACCCAGGCGAGTCCGACGAATCCCAGGAAGTGAGCGACGGTGACGGCAATCCCGAGGGCAATAAGGACCGGAATCTGCAAGAGCACCATGGCGAACGTCCCGACAACTGCAACCAGCGTGAGCAACAGCATCCCACCCACTGCGAGTCCGATTGCGACGCCGACCGCCCGAAGTGGACTGTCACCAGTCCGTCGACGTCGGCGGCGTCGGTGTCGCTCAGGTGGGTACCCTTCGCGTGGGTATCGCGCAGATGACTGTCGTTTCTGTGAGTGTCGCTCGTGCGACTGTCGATTCTGGGGCTGTCGCTCGCGTGACTGCCACCCCTGCGGCTGCCGGTCGTGCGACTGTCGATTCTGTGGTTTTCGAGGCTGGGGCTGTCGAGGTTGTGATTGTCGCTCACGTCGATGTCGGTCGTGTGGGTGTGGTTCCCGTCTCTGCGAACGCTCTCTCCGCTCTCGGTGTGTCAGCTCCGCTCCACAGTAGGCACAGAACCGGTCGCCTGCATCGACGAGTTCGCCACAGGAGGTGCAGTAGGCCTTTCTCGGCCCGGCGGGGTTGCCCATTTCGTGTTGTCTGTTCGGACGTAAGCGGTATCAGTCTTTTCGAGTGATTAACTCCCGTTCACACCACTGAGGCAACTGCTTCGATTGCAGTCTCGACAGCTTCGTCGTCGACATCCCAGTGGGTACAGAAACGAACCACGTGATCGTCGAACGGAACACCGAGGATGCCCTCTCGCTCGCATCGGTCGAGAAACGTCGTCGCTGGAACGTCCGTCTCGACGAGTACGATGTTCGTCTCCGGTTCTGCGACCGACAGCCCCTCCAGCTCGTCGAGTCCGGCTGCGAGTCGACTCGCGCGTTCGTGGTCGTCGGCGAGTCGGTGTCTGTTCTCCAGCGCACACAGTCCCGGTGCGGCGATAAGACCCGCCTGCCGCATCCCGCCACCGAGCAGTTTGCGGACGCGCCGCGCCTGTTCGACGAACGTCTCCGGTCCCGAGAGCATCGACCCGACGGGCGCGCCGAGTCCCTTCGAGAGACAGCACATCACCGTATCGACGGGTTCGACGAGGTCCGCCGCCGAACACTCGAGCGCCGCCGCCGCGTTGAACAGCCGTGCGCCATCGAGGTGAACCGGTACATCGAGGTCGTGCGCCGCCGCTGCCGTTGCGGCCATCTCTTCGGGCGAAATCACAGTCCCGCCGTTGCTGTTGTGCGTGTTTTCGAGCGTGAGTAGACCCGTCCCCGGCCGGTGCAGGTCCTCTGCGACGTAGTGGTCTCTGACTTGCTCGGGAGTGATGCCTCCGCTGTCGTCGCCCTCGATGGTCCGTGGCTGGACTTCGGCGTGCTGTGCGAGCCCTGCCACCTCCCACTTGTAGATGTGACTCTCGCGTTCACAGAGCACCTCCTCTCCGCGTTCTGTGTGGACCCGGGCAGCTATCTGGTTCCCCATCGTCCCGGAGGGAACGAACAGGCTTGCCTCCATCCCGAGAATCTCGGCCATCCGCCGTTCGAGTTCGTTCACTGTCGGGTCCTCGCCGTAGACGTCGTCACCGACCTCGGCATCGGCGGCCGCCTCACGCATCGCCTCGTCCGGGAGCGTCACGGTGTCACTTCGCAGGTCTATCATGGGTGACGCTACTCCCTCCGTTGCCTAAACATCGTGGTATCGGTTCTGTTGTGAAGTGCAGCGAGACAGCTATGATGACGGACGATAATCCCCTGTGTATGCAGGAGGCGTACGTCGTCGATGCCGTTCGGACACCGTTCGGAGCACGTGGCGGTTCGTTCAGAGAGGTACACCCACAGGACCTCGCCGCCGAGCCGTTGCGCGCACTCGACGCGCGCAACGACCTCGCTGGCGGCGAACGCGTCGAGGACGTGGTGTATGGCTGTGTCTCGCCGGTCGGCGAGCAGGGGCTGAACATCGCTCGAATCGCACCGCTGGTCGCTGGCTGGGACGAGCGCGTCCCCGGTGTGCAGGTGAATCGGATGTGTGGCTCCGGCCAGCAGGCCGTCAACTTCGCGGCAGGACAGGTCCGTGCTGGCATGGCGGACGTGCTCGTCGCGGGCGGGGTCGAACACATGACGCGAGTTCCACTCGCCAGCGACGTCCACACCGACGGTGAGCACTACGCCGACGACAGCATCGTCACCGAGACGTACTTCGAGCACATCGACGAGTTGACGACCCAGGGCGAGAGCGCAGAACGAATCGCGAGCAAGTGGGGCCACAGCCGCGAAGACCTCGACCGAATCGCCGTCGACTCACAGCAACGGTGGGCCGACGCGGACGCTTCGGGTGCGTACGACGACCAGATAGTTCCGGTGGAGGCCGAACTCGACGGTGAAACGCTGGTCGTCGAGAGTGACGAACATCCCCGTCCCGGAACGGACATGGAGACGCTTGCGGATTTACCGCTGGTGTTCCGGGAGGAAGGCGAGGGGGTCGTTCACGCGGGTAACGCCTCGGGTATCGTCGACGGTGCGGCGG